>NZ_JBHXQZ010000047.1:0-63219 GCF_042717095.1 Streptomyces sp. NPDC058632
GGGCCCAGGTTCTTCCTGGGCCCCGACGGCGTTCGCGCGGTCCGGGTGGAGCAGGGTGAAGCCGGGCGTGGATCCGTGCGGGTCAGCCGAGCGGCAGCGCCGTGGCCGGGAGGGTCCGGGCGGCCGGCACGCCGTCCAGGCCGACGGCGTCGGTCGGCAGCGCGTCCCCGGCGGCCTGCTCGAGTGCCTGGCCGCCGGCGTTGCCCGCGGTGTCGGTGACGGTGTGCGTCGCGCCGTCCACGGCGCCGGTCGCGCCGGCCCCGTCCAGGACGGTCAGGCCGCCGAGGCTCGGGGTGGCCGGCAGTTCGGGGGCCGCGCTGGCGGAACCGGCCGCACCGACCCCGGCGGCGGCTCCGGCGGCGACGAGCAGCGCGGCACGGGCGATCCGACGGGTCAGGGGGAGGGACATGGTGCTCCTTCGGCGGGAGAGAACGGTGAAACGTCCAGCCGGACCCGGTGATAGGTCTCCGGGCTCGGACGCAGTGACTACCGCTCGAAGGGCAGGAAGGTTGCGGTGCGGCGACGTAAAGAGTTGGCAATGCGTCGCATTATCGGCTACGCCGAAAAGCGGACGAACAGTGCGTCGTTCGATGGACTGCCGAATGGTTACAGCGCCCAAGCCCCAAGGAGTACGCCCCACCGGGGGCGGGACGCGGAAACCCGCTCGCCTCGTCAAGGGCCCGACCCTCAGGCCAACCCCTGGGGGTGAGTCCTCGGGCAACTGTGCGGACGGCTGTGCGGGGGCCGTGCGGGCATCTCCGCACGGCGGCCGCGCGGACTACCGCGCGGTCGTGATCCGCACCGAGTCCGCACCGCCGCCCGCACCGCCGTCCGAGCCCGCGGAGTTCTTGCCGTCCTCGTCGTCCTCGTCGTCGACCGGGCTCCACCGGCCGTCGTCCCCGGCGGTCCACTCCTGCCCCGCGTACGCGACCCGCTCGATGTGCAGCGCGGAGGCGTTGGCCACGGCCCAGTACGCCAGCTGCCAGCCCTGGTCCCTGCCCTTCCGGCCCGGGTCCGCCCCGGTGGAGACCGGCAGCGTCATGGTCCGCCCGTCCGAGCCGGCGTCCGCGTCCCCGGGAGCGGAGGGGCCCGCCGGGTCGCCGACCTCGGTGCCGGCCGGCTCCAGGGCGTCCCGCCCGAAGTCGCGGGCCAGCGCCTCCCGTACCGCGTCCGTTCCCGCCGCGCGAGTCGCCGCCGGGCGGCCCTCGCAGGTCAGGGTGGCCGCCGAACGGCGGCCGGTGAGGGCGGCGGCCAGCAGGGTGGCGTCGGGCTCGTGCTTGGCGTACGCCTGCGGGAAGCCGCTGAGCTGCACCCGCTGGGCGGCGACGGTGAGCGGCAGCCGGGTGTACCCCGGCACCTCCTCCAGACCGTCGTAGAACTTCCCCGCCGAGTACGCCGGGTCCATGATCTCCTCCGGCGTGCCCCAGCCCTGCGAGGGCCGTTGCTGGAACAGGCCGAGCGAGTCACGGTCCCCGAAGTCGATGTTGCGCAGCGCCGACTCCTGGAGGGCGGTCGCCAGCGCGATCGTCACAGCCCGCTCGGGCAGGTCGCGCGCGGTGCCCACGGCCGTGATCGTCGCCGCGTTCACCGCCTGCTCCGGCGTGAACTCGTACGTGGCCCCGTCGCCCTTGGCGGACACGACCCGGCAGCCCGGCCCGCTCGGACCGCCGCCCGTGTCGTACTGGACCACCAGGTAGCCGACGACTCCGAGAAGGACCACGGAGGCCGCTCCGAAGCGGAAGAAGCGGCCCCGACGCTTGGAAGGAGGCGGTGACTCTGACACGCGTACAAGGTACTGGAGAGTACGAGGCGTGTGTGCCGGGTGTGGACAACGGGCCCGGACCAGCGCGTTAGGGTCGTCGGCATGGCCGACACCCCGCTTGACCTCACCCTGGACGCGGCGCTTCTGACCGCGCGGCTCGTCGACTTCCCCTCCGTCAGCGGCACGGAGAAGCCGCTCGCGGACGCGATCGAATCCGCCCTGCGCACCCTGCCGCACCTCACGGTCGACCGGTACGGCAACAACGTCGTGGCCCGTACGAACCTGGGGCGCGAGGAGCGCGTGATCCTCGCCGGGCACATCGACACGGTCCCGATCGCGGACAACGTCCCCTCCCGGCTCGACGAGGACGGCGTGCTGTGGGGCTGCGGAACCTGCGACATGAAGGCGGGCGTGGCCGTCCAGCTGCGCATCGCGGCCACCGTCCCCGCACCCAACCGGGACCTGACCTTCGTCTTCTACGACAACGAGGAGGTCGACGCGGACCTCAACGGCCTCAAGCACGTCGCCGAGCAGCACCCCGACTGGCTGGAGGGCGACTTCGCGGTCCTCCTCGAGCCCTCCGACGGCCAGGTCGAGGGCGGCTGCCAGGGCACGCTCCGGGTGCTCCTGAAGACCACCGGCGAGCGCGCCCACTCCGCGCGCGGCTGGATGGGCTCCAACGCGATCCACGCGGCGGCCCCCGTCCTCGCCCGCCTCGCCTCCTACGAACCGCGCCACCCGGTGATCGACGGCCTGGAGTACCGCGAGGGCCTGAACGCGGTGGGCGTCTTCGGGGGCGTGGCCGGCAACGTCATCCCCGACGAGTGCGTCGTCACCGTCAACTTCCGCTACGCACCCGACCGTTCGGAGGCCGAGGCCCTCGCCCACGTCCGCGAGGTCTTCGCCGGCTGCGGCGTGAGCGAGTTCGTCGTCGACGACCACAGCGGCGCGGCCCTGCCCGGTCTCTCCCACCCCGCCGCGGCCGCCTTCATCGAGGCGGTGGGCGGCACCCCCCAGCCCAAGTACGGCTGGACGGACGTCTCCCGCTTCTCCGCGCTCGGCGTCCCGGCCGTCAACTACGGCCCCGGCAACCCGCACTTGGCGCACAAGCGGGACGAACGCGTGGAGACGGCGAAGGTCATCGCGGGGGAGGAGCGGCTGCGGACCTGGCTGACCGCGTGAGCGCGCCGCCGTATCAGGGCGTTTGGAACGCTTTTCTGCGGACATGCTGACGTCCCCCAGACGTAACCCGCGTGGATCTACGCTGAAGTGGAACGACCTCTCCTCCGGATCTCGGCATCTCCCGAGCGGGGGAGACCGCAACCGGAGGGAGCACATATGGCTACTGGCAACCCCGAGGGCAAGCAGAGCCCACCGGAGGAGCGGCGGCTGGGTCCGGTGCTCCGCAGACGGGACCAGGTCCAGGCGAGCACCACGGACCAGCGGCTGCTGGACGGGCGCGCGCCCTCGGACTGGGTGCACACCGACCCCTGGCGGGTGCTGCGCATCCAGGCGGAGTTCATCGAGGGCTTCGGCACACTCGCCGAGCTGCCGCCCGCCATCAGCGTCTTCGGATCGGCCCGCACACCGGTGGACTCGCCGGAGTACGAGGCCGGCGTCCGACTGGGCCGGGGCCTGGTCGAGGCGGGCTTCGCCGTCATCACCGGCGGTGGCCCCGGGGCCATGGAGTCGGCCAACAAGGGCGCCTGCGACGCCAACGGCGTCTCGGTCGGCCTCGGCATCGAGCTGCCCTTCGAGCAAGGGCTCAACAGTTATGTCGACATCGGCCTGAACTTCCGGTACTTCTTCGTCCGCAAGCTGATGTTCGTCAAGTACTCGCAGGGCTTCGTCGTCCTGCCCGGCGGCCTCGGCACCCTCGACGAACTCTTCGAGGCGCTGACCCTGGTCCAGACGCAGAAGATCACCCAGTTCCCCATCGTCCTGTTCGGCACCGAGTACTGGGGCGGCCTGGTCGACTGGCTGCGCAGCACGGTCATCGCCCAGGGCAAGGCAGCCGAGAAGGACCTTCTCCTCATCCACGTCACGGACGACGTGGACGAAGCGGTGTCCCTGGTCTCGAAGGAAGCGGGTCGCTGAGGACCACCTTCCGACCGGCCGGGTGCCGGCGTGGGGGTGTGGGGGGGGCTTCGGGGCACCCTGACCGACCGAGTCGGGTGGTGGGCGGGCACAGGCCGGGGCCCAGGGCCGGAGCCCCTGGCGGGGTCCGGGGCGGAGCCCCACGCCCGGAGCCCGGGGGCGGCGCCGACGAAGGGGGGCGTAGGGACAGAGCCGTTCCCCGGGACGGAGCCCTACGCAAGCCCCCGCCGGGCCACCGCCGGCGGGCGACGGCCCGCGATCGACGCCACCATGTCCAGCACCTGCCGCGTCTCCGCCACCTCGTGCACCCGGTACACCCGCGCCCCCAACCACGCCGACACCGCAGTCGTCGCCAACGTCCCCAGCAGCCGCTCCTTGACCGGCCGGTCCAACGTCTCGCCGACGAAGTCCTTGTTGGACAGCGACACCAGCACCGGCCACCCGGTGGCGACCATCTCGTCCAGCCGCCGCGTCGCCTCGAGACTGTGCCGGGTGTTCTTGCCGAAGTCGTGCCCGGGGTCGATCATCACCGACTCCCGCGGCACGCCCAGGGACACCGCACGCTCCGCGAGCCCCAGCGTCCGGTCCAGGATGTCGGCCATCACGTCGTCGTACTCCACCCGGTGCGGCCGGGTCCGCGGCAGCGCGCCTCCCGCGTGGGTGCACACCAGCCCGGCGCCGAACCGCGCGGCGACCTCCGCGAGCCGCGGATCGACCCCGCCCCAGGCATCGTTCAGTACATCCGCCCCCGCCTCGCACACGGCCTCGCCGACCTCGTGCCGCCAGGTGTCCACGCTGATCACGACGTCCGGGAAGCGCCGCCGCACCTCGGCGACGAAACCGACCGTCCGCCGCGCCTCCTCCTCGGCGGACACCTCCTCGCCCGGCCCGGCCTTCACCCCGCCGATGTCGATGATCGCGGCGCCCTCGGCCACAGCCTGCTCCACGCGCGCGAGCGCCGGTTCGTCGCGGAAGGTCGCGCCCCGGTCGTAGAAGGAGTCCGGGGTCCGGTTCACGATCGCCATGATCACCGGCTCGTGCGGTGCGAATTCCCGCCTGCCCAGCCTGAGCATCCCCTGAGACCTCTCCTCGTTCGATTCCTCGTCGGGTCCGGGCCGCGGCCGTACCCGGCTGTCTGCGACCCCGACTGTCAGACTCGCATGGCACGATCGGAGCCACACATCCGACTCCGGCCCGATTCCAGCCCTTCCGATCCAGCCCTCCCGATCCAACCCTGGGGACCTCAGCGATGGTTATGTTCTTGTTCCTGGTCGTCGCGCTCGCCGTCGTGGTCGCCGCGGTGACCCTCGCGGTGGTGGGCGGCGGTGAGAGCGGCCCGCTGCCCGACGCGGCCCCCGACCGTCTGAGGGACACCCTGCCGCCGGACCGCCCGGTCCACCGCGCGGACGTGGACGGCCTCCGCTTCCCGCTCGCCGCCCGCGGCTACCGCATGGCCGACGTGGACGACGCGCTGAGCCGCCTCGGCGCCGAACTCGCCGAGCGCGACGCCCGGATCGCCGACATGGAGTCCGCGCTGGCCGGTGCCCGTGCCGTCGCGGCCCACATCGCCCTGGACAAGTCCGCCGTGCGCCAGGAGGGCGACCAGCCGTGACCGACGGAGCCGCCCTCGCCGGTCCGGACGGCGCCCCGCGCTGCCCCTGGGCCCTGTCCACCGAGGACTACATCGCGTACCACGACGAGGAGTGGGGCCGCCCGGTCCACGGGGACGACGCCCTGTTCGAGCGCCTCAGCCTGGAGGCCTTCCAGTCCGGGCTGTCGTGGATCACGATCCTGCGCCGCCGTCCGGGCTTCCGTACCGCCTTCGCCGGCTTCCGGATCGCGGACGTCGCGGAGTTCACCGACGCCGACCGTGAGCGCCTGCTGGCCGACACCGGGATCATCCGCAATCGCGCCAAGATCGACGCGACCCTGGGCAACGCGCGGGTGCTGGCCGGGTGGGCGCCCGGCGACCTGGACGCCCTGATCTGGTCGCACGCCCCCGACCCGGCCGGCCGGCCGGCGCCGGTGACCCTCGCCGACGTCCCCCCGGTCACCCCCGAGTCGACGGCGCTGTCCAAGGCCCTGAAGAAACAGGGCCTGCGCTTCGTCGGCCCGACCACGGCGTACGCGCTGATGCAGGCCTGCGGCCTGGTCGACGACCACCTGAAGGACTGCGTGGCCCGACAGACCTGAGCCGCGGAGGCGGGCAGACCCCGCCGCAGGCCGCCCGGGACCTCCCGTTCCCTCGGTCAGCGACCCTGGTACTTCGGCTTCTCCTTGTCGACGAAGGCCTGTACGGCGATCGTGTGGTCCTCGGAGGCCCCCGCCCGGGTCTGGAGCTCGTCCTCCTTCTCCAGGGCCTCCTCCAGGGAGTGGGTGAGCCCGTACGCCACCGACTCCTTCAGCGCCGCGTACGCCACTGTCGGCCCCGCGGCCAGTGCCCGCGCCGTCTTCAGGGCCTCCGCGCGCAACTCGGCGGCCGGGACCAGCCGGTTCGCGATCCCGAGGTCGTACGCCTCCTGGGCCGTGATGCTGCGGGGGAAGAGCAGCAGGTCGGTGGCGCGGCTCGGGCCGACGACCCGCGGCAGCGTCCAGGAGATCCCGGAGTCGGCGGTCAGCGCGACCCCGGCGAACGACGTGTTGAACGCCGCCGTGTCGGCCACGATCCGGTAGTCCGCCGCCAGCGCGAAGCCGAAGCCCGCCCCGGCCGCGACCCCGTTCACCGCGGCGACCACCGGCTTCGCGGTCCCGGCGAGCGCCTTCACGATCGGGTTGTAGTGCTCGCGCACCGTGCTCATCGTGCGCCGGCCGCCGTCCTCGCGGTCGGCGGCCAGCAGTCCGACGTGCTCCTTGAGGTCCTGTCCGACGCAGAACGCCCGGTCACCGGCCGCGGTCAGCAGCACGGCCCGTACGCCGTCGTCGTCCGCGGCGGCCCCGACCGCGTCCCGGAGCGCGACCTTCGCCGCCACGTTCAGCGCGTTCATCGCCTCCGGGCGGTTCAGCGTGATCGTCGCGAGTCCGTCGCTCACCTCGTAGAGCACGGTGTCGGCCATGGTGTATCCCTCCGCGTCGCGGCTCGTGGACCTACCCGTCAGTACGTCCCTGTGCAGGACAGCATGACGGAGATCGACGGCGGTGGAACGGAGCCCGTATGTGACCTGCGTCAAAGAATTCCGGTGCGTTTTCCGTCGGTGGAGCGGTGCGCGGTGGCGCAGTATCGCAGCCACATCGCCGAATTGAGTGGTTTTGCTCGCGCGCGTTGCCCAAGCGATGCCGACCGATGTTGGTCATCGGGTCCTGAGATGCGGGATAATGGCCTGGAAGCAATGTGTTCGATGCCGGTGGCGTGTGTCCTGCTTCAAGGACCGCAGGTGCCCTTCAGTGGGCCGTCGGCTTAGACGGTTGAGCTGGGTTTCAGGAAGGGGAACGAGCATGGCGGCCATGAAGCCGCGAACGGGTGATGGCCCGCTCGAGGTGACCAAGGAGGGGCGGGGCATCGTCATGCGCGTTCCGCTCGAAGGCGGCGGTCGGCTCGTCGTCGAGCTGACCCCGGATGAGGCCGACGCGCTCGGCGACGCCCTCAAGAAGGTCGTCGGCTGACGCGCAAGCGACCATACCCTTTCAGTCGCCCCGGTGCCGCATGCGGCACCGGGGCGACTGTTTGCACAGGTCAGAGGTCAGGGCGGAGGCCGCTGCCCCCATCCGAAGCCGTCCGCTACCGCTTCACCGCGCAGAGCAGTCCGTCGCCCACGGGCAGCAGGGACGACACCATCTCCTGGCTCTCGCGCAGGGCCCGCACCAGTTCCCGCAGCCGCAGCACCTCGGTGGGCTGCGGACCGGAGTCCACCGTCCGGCCGTTCGCGAAGACCCCTTCGAAGGCGACCAGACCTCCCGGACGCAGCAGACGCAACGACTCGGCGAGATAGTCCTGGTACTCGAGCCGGTCGCCGTCGCAGAAGACGAGGTCGTAGCCGGAGTCCGCGAGGCGGGGCAGGACGTCCAGCGCCTGGCCCGGGATGAAGCGGGCCCTGTTGGCGGCGAAGCCCGCCGTACGGAAGGCCTGGCGGGCCGACTGCTGGTGCTCCGGCTCCAGGTCGACCGTGGTCAGCACACCGTCCGGCCGCATACCGTGCAGCAGGTGGATCCCGGAGACGCCGCAGCCGGTGCCGATCTCCGCGACCGCCTTGGCGTCCACGGTGGCCGCGAGCAACCGCAGGGCCGCACCCGTACCGGGCGACACCGAGCGCAGCCCTGCTTCACGGGCCCGGTCCCGGGCCCAGTGCAGCGCCTCGTCCTCGGCGACATAGGCGTCCGCGAACGCCCAGCTCGTCTGCCGGTTGGCGGTAATGACCCTCTCCTGTCCCCGTGGTTGCCTCGGCGTGACTTTATCCGTTGACACCGGGAACCCACTGATGGGACCGGTCGTTCAAAGGGAAGAGCGAGCGGCGTGTGTCGTGGAGGGGGTGGGCGGATGAGCGAGGACACCGAGCAAGTGCTGACGCGGGCCCACGAGCCGGGGCAGCCCACATCAATTTCTCGCAAAACCGCTTATCCGGAGCTAACGGGCGAGGTGGCTATGGTAGGGGCTCCACCGGACACCATGAGAGCCGATAGGGGAGGTGCGGCTGCGCCTATGGATCGGGGGGGAGTGCTGAGGCGCTTCCTCGGATCGGCGGGCAGGCCGAAATCCGTGAACGACACCGCTGCTGACCACAGTCACGCCGCTGACCCGGCCCAGACCGCGAGCTTCTCCACCGACGCGGACGGGCAGGCGTGGACTCCGCCCACGTGGGAGGAGATCGTCAGCACGCACAGCGGCCGGGTCTACCGGCTCGCCTACCGCCTCACCGGTAACCAGCACGACGCGGAGGACCTCACCCAGGAGGTCTTCGTCCGCGTCTTCCGCTCGCTGTCGACGTACACGCCGGGCACCTTCGAGGGCTGGCTGCACCGCATTACCACCAACCTCTTCCTGGACATGGTGCGCCGCAAGCAGCGCATCCGTTTCGACTCCCTGGGCGACGACGCGGCCGAGCGGCTCCCCAGCAAGGAGCCCACACCCCAGCAGGTCTTCAACGACACCCACTTCGACGCGGACGTCCAGCAGGCCCTCGACACGCTCGCGCCCGAATTCCGCGCCGCGGTCGTCCTCTGCGACATCGAAGGGCTGTCGTACGAGGAGATCGCCGCGACCCTCGGCGTCAAACTCGGCACGGTCCGGTCCCGGATCCACCGCGGGCGCTCCCAGCTGCGCAAGGCCCTCGCCCACCGCTCGCCCCAGGCGCGGGCGGAGCGCCGCTCCTTCATGCCGCGTGTTCCCGCACTGGGGGGAGGGGGCACGAGCACGTGAGCGGTTCACGGCCGGAACCTGCCGAGGGACACCTCGCAGAGCAGCACCTGGGAGACCGGCTTTCCGCCCTGGTGGACGGAGAGCTCGGTCATGACGCGCGTGAGCGCGTACTGGCGCACGTCGCCACCTGCGCGAAGTGCAAGTCGGAGGTGGACGCGCAGCGCCGCCTGAAGAACGTCTTCGCACACGTCCCGCCCCCGCCCCCGTCCGAGAGCTTCCTGGCCCGCCTCCAGAGCCTTCCCGCGGGCGGTGACCTCGACGGCGGCTCGCCGCCGGCCGGCGGAGGACTGCCGGGCGACCCGCCCGTGCGGCTCGGCGGGATGCCGGGAGCCTTCGGGACCGGCAGGCGCGGCGAGCGGTTCGAGTTCGCCTACACCCCCGCCCGGCGGCCCTCCCCCCTGCTCACGTCCCCGTCGGGCGTGGTCCGGGCGGAGCGGGGCTTCCCCCTCCACGACGTCAGCCGGCACGAGCAGGAGCGGTCCTCCTCACGCGGGATACGGTTCGCCGCAGCGGCGGCGGGAGCGGTGTCCCTCGCGGCGATCGCCCTCGGCGGTGTCGCCACCGTCACCCCCACCGACGCGGAGGTCCGCGGCCCGGGCAACGGCAGCAATGTGACGCCGCTGCGTACCCAGGGCGGCACGGCGACGACGCCCGAGTCCCAGCGACGCCGGGGTGCCGCCCCGCTGCTGGGCCAGCTGCAGGGCCAGAGCGTGCTGGGCGACATTCCGGCCGCCGCGACCCGGGCGTCCGCGCCGCTGCTCCCCGGGGTGCCACCGACCGCCCTCCGGCGCCACAGCCCCCTGGCGGCCACCCCCGTCATGGCCGGCGGGCCACCGATGGCCCCGCTCATAGCGCCGCTGTCCCTGTCGAAGTGGGAGACGACACCGGGGCTCAAGGCCCCCGGCGGCTTCTCCACCGCAGCCGTCTCGGCGCCCCCTGTCTCCTCCGCGCCCTCCGTCGGTGCGACCGCGGCGCCCGACCCCGTCGCCTCCTCCCGCTCCCGCACCATCCGTTGACCGGTGCACCGGCCTGTGCACCGGCCCCGTCCGCTGCGCACGGGCGTGCGAACCTGATTGAATCCAGGGGACGCGCCCAGGCCCATGCGGCCGGGCGCCGCACCAGGAGCTCCTGCGCGGAGGCGTACGGGGCCACGGAGTCGAGGATTCGCGGCCAGCTGTGGGGAGAGCATGAACGAGGGGAAGCCCCCGAAGGCGAGCCCATCGGGGGAGCAGAAACAGCCGGGTGGGGACGGGGACTTCGAGCTGGAGCGCCCGGCGCCGTCGGGAGGCTCCGACGACTTCGAACTCGCGCGCCCCGCCACGCCCCCGGCCGACACGGGGGACGACTACGAACTGCACCGGCCCCTGAACGCCGGGGCGACGGGGACCGGCCTGCCGGAGGACGTCGAGCCCGCGGGGGCCACCGAGCCGCGTGAGTCCGGTGTGGCCCCGGAGTCCGCACGGCCCGCCGGACCCGCCGCACCCGGTTTCCCCGGAGGCCGGTCCGAGCAGCCCCGGCCGTTGCACGACCCCGATCCCTACAGCACCCCGCCGTACGGGGAGCCGGGGCCGTGGGCGCCCGCACCCCCGGTTCAGCACCCGGCGGCAACTCCCGCGCAGGGCACATCGGTTCCGGCCCCGGCGGCGGGCACCCCGCCGCACGGCATGCCCGCCCCCGCCGCCCCCGCCGCCCCCGCAGTGCCTGCCCCCGCCGTGCCCGCCCCCGGCGCCCCGGACGCGAGCCACCCCGCAACCGGGCCCGCGCCCGCAGTGGAACCCGCACCCCCGGCCGTATTCCCGGCCCCGGACGCTCCGGCGGCGGATGCCCAGGTGCCGGCCGACCCCTGGCGGCGTTACGACCCCTGGGCCGCCGCCGCGGCGAGCGCCCCGTTGCAGCAGACCGGGGGCGTGGTCGCCACGGAGGGGCAGCGGCGCAAGCAGGGCAGGAGGGTGCTCGTCGGCCTCATGCTGGTGGTCGCGCTCGTCTCCGGCAGTGTCGGCGGGATCGTCGGCACCCAGCTGGAGCGCAACGGCGGTGTCGGTTCCGTGGAACTCCCGCAGGCCGAGGGGAAGCCCGCCGGACGGGAACCCGGAAGTATCGCCGGGATCGCCGCGCAGGCCCTCCCCAGCGTCGTCACCCTGCACGTCAGCGGGGCGGCGTCGGCGGGCACCGGTACCGGATTCGTGCTCGACGACCGCGGACACATCCTCACCAACGACCACGTCGTGCAGCCCGCCGGACGCGACGGCGAGATCACCGTGACCTTCCACAGCGGCGACACCGCCGAGGCCACGGTCGTCGGCCGGGACAGCGGCTACGACCTCGCCGTGGTGAGGGTCAAGGGCGTCAGCGGGCTGGCCCCCCTGCCCCTCGGCAACTCGGACAACGTGCAGGTGGGCGATCCAGTCGTCGCCATCGGCGCCCCCTTCGACCTGGCCGGCACGGTCACCGCCGGCATCATCAGCGCACGCGAACGCCCCATCACGGCGGGCGGCGAGCAGGGCGACGGCAGTGACGTGTCCTACGTCGACGCCCTGCAGACCGACGCGCCGATCAACCCCGGCAACTCCGGCGGCCCCCTGCTCGACGCCGAGGGCCACGTGATCGGCATCAACTCCGCCATCCGCTCCGCCGGCGGCGGTGGCGACGCCGAGGGCGGCCAGGCCGGCTCCATAGGCCTCGGCTTCGCCATCCCGATCAACCAGGGCAAGCGCGTCGCCGAGGAACTGATCAACACCGGCAGGGCGACCCACCCGGTGATCGGCATCACCCTGGACATGGACTACGCCGGCGACGGCGCCCGTGTCGGCGCCAGGGGCAGCGACGGCGGCCCCCCGGTCAGCAGTGGCGGCCCCGGGGACAAGGCCGGGATCAAGGCCGGCGACGTCATCACGAAGGTCGACGGACAGCGCGTCCACTCCGGTGAGGAACTCATCGTCAAGACCCGCGCCCACCGTCCCGGAGACCGCCTGGAGCTCACCCTGGAACGGGACGGCAAGGAGCGTGAGGTCTCGCTCGTCCTCGGCTCCTCCGGCGGTGACTAGACACAGGGCGGCACACGGAGGCGCGGCAGGGAAGGGAAGGCGAACAGCCGGCGAAGACCGTACGCGTCACGCAGCCGGGGCCCCGGCACAGTACCGGTCGTACGGGGTGGCCGGGTACCGTGGACCCGGCCCGGACCACGGAAGACCGCACGGACGCACGGACGCGTCGACGCACTGACCACCGAGGGCCGAGGGCCGAGGACATCGCAAGGAGCTTCAGGTGTTCAATGACATAGGACCGCTCGAGCTGGTGACGCTCGTCATCCTCGCCGTGCTCGTCTTCGGTCCGGACAAGCTCCCCAAGGTCATCCAGGACGTGACCAGGACGATCCGTAAGATCCGCGACTTCTCGGACAGCGCCAAGCAGGACATCCGCGAGGAACTCGGCCCGGAGTTCAAGGACTTCGAGTTCGAGGACCTCAACCCCAAGACGTTCATCCGCAAGCACCTGGACAACGACGAACTGGGGCTCAAGGAGATCCGCAGCGGATTCGACCTGAAGAAGGACATGACCGAGGTCGCGGACGCCGTCCACGGCCGCGACCCCGAGTCCTCCCCGGCCTCCACGTCCTCCTCTGCCTCCGCCGCGGGCGGTCGCCTCGACATGACGAAGAAGCCCGAGAAGGCGGCCGCCGACGACCGTCCGCCCTTCGACGCGGACGCCACCTGAGCCCCACCGGGCGCCGGCCCGGCCGGACGCGCGGGGCCCCGTACACCCCCTGTACGTGACGCGTTTCATACTCCGTCAGGCCCCCGTACGGCATGAACCGGACGCCCGCGCGGCCCACGCGCCGAGCGGTTTCCCGGCGCGCGCCCACGAGGTGGCTATGCTGCCCGAGTTGTTGTGCGGTCCGGACGAGTACGCCCGAAGGGGGGCGGGCCGCCCCCGGTCCGACGAGAGCGAGGAGGCGTCCGGACATGGAGACGACGAGTCGGGCAGTCGCGCAGGCGTCGGCCGCGGAGGATGGACGACAGGTCCCCTTCGGCCGGCGTACGGTCGACGGCTACCTGAGCGCGCCCTTCCCGTGGTACGGCCTCGACGAGGCGTTCACGGGGCGGCGCTGGCTGATGCAGGTCGGCACCGCGGCCGACGGGGCCGTCGAGCACGGGTCGATCGGGCACGGTGACGAGCCCTCGGTCCGCAGCGAGTACACGGCCCAGACCGGCCAGGACGCGAAGGAGAGGTTCGCGGTCGCCGTGACGGTGGCCGCGAACCCGGTGCGCCGCAGCGCGGACGGCACCGGCACGATGGAGGCCACCTCGGTGTCCTCCGCCGCCTGGCTGGCCGGAGTGGGGCTGCTGTCGTTCACCTGGCCGGGCCAGATGGACCACTCCCTGCGCGACGACTGGCTGGAGCAGCAGACGGAGACGGCCTGGGTGCTGGCGGACGACCTCGACGGACCGGACTGGTCGACGCTGTCCCTCCCCGTGGACGGGGTGCCGACGCCGTTCCGCTACCGGGAGTCCGAGTTCGGCTGGGTGCTCGCGGGATCGACGCGGGCGGGCGTGCACGTCGGCGCGTACGGCAGGGGCATGAGCGCGTACGGCCTGGGCTTCGCCGTGGTCAAGGACATCACCGCCTACACGGCCGCCTGAGCCGCGGAGCGTACCGCTGTCCCCCCGTACGGGCGGTTCCCGTACGGGTGCCCCCTACGGCGAAGGGCGCCGCCCCGACGGACGGCGCCCCGCAGCGCAGCGGATCACGGCACGCTCACGGCCCCGTACGGGCCCCTGGAGCGCTCAGAACTTGTTCCGCGGCGTGATACCCAACGCCAGGCCCGCCAGGCCGCGCCGGCGCCCGCCGAGCTTGCCGGCGATCGAGCGGAGCGCCGCACCCGCGGGGGACTCCGGGTCGGACAGGACGACCGGCCTGCCCTCGTCGCCGCCCTCGCGCAGGCGCACGTCGATGGGGATGGAACCGAGCACCGGGACGTTGGCCCCCGTGGTGCGGGTCAGTCCGTCGGCCACCGACTGGCCGCCACCGGTACCGAAGACGTCGACCATCTCGCCGCAGTGCGGGCAGGGCAGGCCGGACATGTTCTCGACCACGCCGACGATCTTCTGGTGGGTCTGCACGGCGATGGAACCCGCCCGCTCGGCGACCTCGGCCGCCGCCTGCTGAGGCGTGGTGACGACCAGGATCTCGGCGTTCGGCACGAGCTGCGCGACGGAGATCGCGATGTCGCCGGTGCCCGGCGGCAGGTCGAGCAGCAGCACGTCCAGGTCGCCCCAGTACACGTCCGCCAGGAACTGCTGCAGGGCGCGGTGCAGCATCGGGCCGCGCCACACCACCGGGGCGTTGCCCGGGGTGAACATGCCGATGGAGATGACCTTCACGCCGTGCGCGGACGGCGGCATGATCATGTTCTCGACCTGGGTCGGACGCCCGTCGGCACCCAGCATGCGCGGCACCGAGTGACCGTAGATGTCGGCGTCCACGACGCCCACCTTCAGGCCGTCGGCCGCCATCGCCGCCGCCAGGTTCACCGTCACCGACGACTTGCCGACCCCGCCCTTGCCGGAGGCGACCGCGTACACCCGGGTCAGGCTGCCCGGCTTGGCGAAGGGCACCTCGCGCTCGGCCTGGCCGCCGCGCAGGGCGTTCGCCAGTTCCTTGCGCTGCTCGTCGCTCATCACGTCCAGCGTGACGTCGACCCGGGTGACGCCTTCGAGCCGGGAGACCGCGTCCGTCACCCGCTGCGTGATCGTGTCCCGCATCGGGCAGCCGGAGACCGTCAGGTACACGGTGACCGCGACCGCCCCGTCCGCACCGATCTCCACCGATTTGACCATCCCGAGCTCGGTGATGGGCCGGTTGATCTCGGGGTCGTTCACCGTCGCCAGTGCCTCACGCACCGCGTCTTCCGTAGCCATGGTGTCGATGGTACGGCGCCCGGTACGTCCCCCGGTAAGCCCGCTACTGGTCGTCTGCGTCACGTCCCGGAGGCCGTTGTGCCCGCATTGCCGTGATGGTGTCGTGGTGGTCCTGGTGGGCCCGGTGTCCGTTCTGCCGTCCCTCGAGTTCCCTCATCATGTCCTGGAGCTCCGAGCGGATCCAGTCGCGCGTCGCGACCTCCCCGAGCCCGACCCGCAGGGCGGCGATCTCCCGGGTCAGGTACTCGGTGTCCGCGATCACCCGCTCGTCCTGCTTGCGGTCCTGCTCCAGGTTGACCCGGTCGCGGTCGTCCTGCCTGTTCTGCGCGAGCAGGATCAGCGGGGCGGCGTACGAGGCCTGGAGGGACAGCATCAGGGTCAGGAAGATGAACGGGTACTCGTCGAAGCGCAGTTCCTCGGGCGCGGCCACGTTCCACACCAGCCACACGATGACGACGACCGTCATCCAGACGATGAACCGCCCGGTCCCCAGGAACCGCGCGATCCGCTCCGACAGGCGCCCGAAGGCCTCCGGGTCCCACTCGGGCAGCAGCCGGCGCCCGGGCGGGAGCGGCTGGTCCAGCCGGGGCGTACGCGGCCGGTGGCCGGAGGCCGTGGCCCCCGCGGGCTGACGCTGCTCGCGCGCGCCGTCGCGCTCAGGTGCCATCGGTCACCACCCCCTCGTCGTCGTCCCTGACGTCCCTGCCGTCCGCGTCATCGGTACCGCCCGCGTCGTCCGTGCCCGTCGTGCCCTCCGGGCCCCCGATGCCGTCCGGGGCGTCGTCGTCGTTCAGATGGAACTCGGTCTCCCGCCAGTCGTCCGGCAGCATGTGGTCCAGTACGTCGTCCACCGTCACCGCACCCAGCAGCGCGCCCGTCTCGTCGACCACGGGCGCCGCCACCATGTCGTACGCGGCGAAGAACCCGGCGACCACGGGCAGCGCCGCACCCGGCGCCAGTGACTGCAGATCGTCGTCGATGATCGAGCCGACCAGCGTGTACGGGGGGTCGCGCAGCAGCCGCTGGAAGTGGACCGTGCCCAGGTACTTGCCGGTCGGGGTGTCCTCCGGCGGACGGCACACGTAGATCTGGGCCGCGTGCGCCGGGGACAGGTCCGGGTTGCGGATGCGGGCCAGGGCGTCGGCGACGGTCGCGTCGGGCCTGAGCACGATCGGCTCGGTCGTCATCAGACCGCCCGCGGTGCGCTCCTCGTACGCCATCAGGCGCCGCATGTCGGCCGCGTCACCGGGCTTCATCAGGCTCAGCAGCCGCTCCTTGTCCTCCTCGGGCAGCTCGGAGAGCAGGTCGGCGGCGTCGTCCGGGTCCATGGCCTCCAGGACGTCGGCGGCGCGCTCCTCCTTCAGCTTGCCGAGGATCTCCACCTGGTCGTCCTCGGGCAGCTCCTCCAGCACGTCCGCGAGGCGGTCGTCGTCCAGGGCGGCGGCCACCTCGGCGCGGCGCTTGGCGGAGAGGTGGTGCAGGACGTTGGCCAGGTCGGCGGGACGCAGCTGCTCGAACGTGGCGAGCAGACTCTCGGCGCCCTGCCCCTGCTCCTCCAGCGAGAAACCGGTGACCGCCGACCACTCGACGGTCAGCGTCTCCCCCTTGCCCCGCCGAAACGTTCCACCCTTCTTGCCCTTGCGGACGAACACCCGGTCGATCTCCCATTCCCGGCGGGCCTGCAGCTGATGCACCGACAGGTCGAGGACGGTGACCTCCTCACCGGGCTCCACGAGCGTCACCCTGCGGTCCAGGAGCTCGCCGAAGACGAGCCGCTCGGTGGGCCGCTGCTCGAAGCGCCGGACGTTGAGCACCCCGGTGGTGATGACCTGGCCGGACTGCACGGCGGTCACCCGGTTCATGGGCAGGAAGATGCGGCGCCGGCTGGGGAGTTCGACCACCAGACCGAGCAGCCTCGGCGGACGCCCGCCCACCCGCAGCATGACGACCAGGTCGCGCACACGTCCCACCTGGTCACCGGCCGGATCGAAGGCGGCGACGCCGGAGATGTGCGAGACGAAGAACCGGGGGGCGCCCGCTGCCATGACGGCGGCTCCTTTTCGTACGGGGCGGTGCTGCCGTGCCGCCTTGACTGTGCTGCGTGCTGCCTGCTCTGGCCCTGCCGTTTTTCTCCCCCGAGTACCGTGCCGGTGGTCCGGATGCCCCGTTCAGGCGGCTTCAGGCTAGCCCGTCCGGACCGGCGGTGCTTCGGGAGCCGGTCCGGACGGACTGCCTCCGAGGGGCCGGTGCGGTCCCGGTAATCTGCGGTACGCCGTTCAGGTCCCCGTCAGAGAGGCAGCGCAACCTGTGACTCCGATCTCCCCGGGCCGTTCCCGCACAGCCACGCTGGCGAGTGCCGTGTGCGCGCTGCTCGTGACCGGAACGGCGCTCACGGGATGCTCCTCCGAGGAAGAAGACCCGAACAAGGGCACCAACGGCGTCGGCAAGCTGTCCGCCGCCGAGATCCAGAACAGGACACGGACGGCCGCCAAGTCGGTCGACACCGTGCGGCTGCACGGGAACGTGGTCACCAGCGGGCGTACGTACACGCTCGACATGCGCCTCAAGCCCGAGGGCGGCATCGGATCGGTCACCGCCGGTGGACAGACCTTCCGGCTGCTGAAGGTCGACGACGAGCTCTTCCTGAAGGCCGACGCCAAGTTCTGGGGCCAGGCGGAGGGCGGGGCCGGCGGGGCCGATGCGAAGGGCGAGGGCGAGGGTGCGTCGGACGCGGTGGCGGCCGGCAAGCTGGCCGAGAAGTACGTGAAGGTGCCGGAGGGCGACCCGTCGTACAAGAAGTTCATCGGGTTCGCGGACAAGGACCTTCTCCTCGACAGCCTGCTGACCCTGCACGGCACCCTCGCCACCGACGGCCACCACGAGCAGGGCGGCGTCCGCAGCATCCGCGTCACCGGCGACAAGGGCTCCGGCGGCACCCTGGACGTCTCCCTCGAGGGCAAGCCGTACCCGCTGCGCCTGGTGCGCGCCGGCAAGGCCGGCACCCTCACCTTCTCGGCCTGGGGCGCCGACTTCGCCCTGGAGAAGCCGGCCAGGGACGAGACGCTGGATTACGAGGGGCAGCTCCCGACGTCGTAGGAGGCCCGGCACAGCGGCCGGTCAGCGGCGCTTCCTCCGCCCCGCCAGCAGCCGGGGCAGGCCCGCGGGGGCCGGGTGCCGGGTCGTCACCGGGGTCGGCAGCGGGGGCTCGGCCAGGGAACCGTCGGGCAGCGGTGCCGTCACCCCGGTCGGCTCCAGGCGCAGGACCCGGCACTCACGGGCCCAGCGTTGCGTCATCGCCTCGCCGTCGGGCGCGTTGAGCCGCTTGCCCTTGAGCACGGCGACCGCCGCCTCCCACTCCTCGGACCCGGACGGCAGCTCCACGACCGTCGCGCTCCAGGAGACCAGCCGGCCGCCCTTGTCCTTGCTGCGCACCGTCACCTCGGCCGGCCCGCCGTCCACCAGCCCCGGCAGCGGCTGCTCCCCGGGACCGTCGCCGACCAGGCACATCGCACCCTCGTGCCACACGTGCCACAACGGCCGGGCCGGGACACCGTGCCCCCGGACCCAGACGAGGCCGGACTTCTTGGTGGCCTCCTCGACGAGGGCCCGGTCGAACAGCGCACTGGTCGCACTTGTCATGGGCCCAGCCTATCCAGGGCCTCGGGGCCGAGGTCAGAGCCAGCCGTTGCGCTTCAGCGTGCGGTGGATGCCCAGGCAGAGGGCGACGGTCACGCTGAGGATCACCGGGTAGCCGTACTTCCACTGCGTCTCCGGCATGTAGTCGAAGTTCATGCCGTACACCCCGCAGACCATCGTCGGCACGGCGATGATGGCGGCCCACGAGGTGATCTTGCGCATGTCCTCGTTCTGGGCCACGGACGCCTGCGCGAGGTTGGCCTGGAGGATGGAGTTGAGCAGCTCGTCGAAGCCGATCACCTGCTCGTGCACCCGGGCCACGTGGTCGGCGACGTCCCGGAAGTACTTCTGGATCTCCGGGTCGATCAGCCGCATCGGCCGCTCGCTCAGCAGCTGCATGGGCCGCAGCAGTGGTGACACCGCCCGCTTGAACTCCAGCACCTCACGCTTGAGCTGGTAGATCCGTCCGGCGTCGGTGCCGCGCGGGGTGCCCCCCCGGCCCGGCGAGAACACCTCCGTCTCCACCTCGTCGATGTCGTCCTGCACCGCGTCGGCGACCGCGATGTAGCCGTCGACGACGTGGTCGGCGATGGCGTGCAGGACCGCCGAGGGGCCTTTGGCCAGCAGCTCGGGATCCTCCTGGAGGCGGTGCCGCAGGGCCCGCAGGGAGCCCTGGCCGCCGTGCCGGACGGTGATGAAGAAGTCCCGGCCGGTGAAGCACATCACCTCACCGGTCTCGACGACCTCGCTGCTGGAGTTGAGCCGGTCGTGGTCGAGGTAGTGGATGGTCTTGAAGACCGTGAAGAGCGAGTCGTCGTAGCGCTCCAGCTTGGGCCGCTGATGGGCCTGGACGGCGTCCTCCACGGCCAGCGGGTGCAGCCCGAACTCGCGGGCGACACCGGAGAACTCGTCCTCGGTCGGCTCGTGCAGGCCGATCCACACGAAGCCCGAGTCACGGCGCACCAGACGCATCGCCTCCTGCGGGGTGAGCGGGCCCTCGGTCTCCACGCGCCGGCCGTCGCGGTAGATGGCGCAGTCGACGACCGCGGTGGTCGTCGCCGGGTCACGGGTGGTGCCGTACGGGGCGCTGCTCTCCTTGCGCAGCGAGACAAGGGAGGGACGGACCACGGCACGCAGGTCGCGGATCATCGACATGGCGGGCTCCTTCGCGAAACGGGCAACGAAAGGCGCCGGTGCAACGGGTGGAACCACCCGGAATGAGGACGTCCTGACCAGAGACGACCCGGCCTCCGGGAAAGTCGGGGCAGGGATGTTCGGCACGTCCACAAAGCGGGGAGCACCGCATCGTCGCGGTGGCGTGTCTCGTCGCTGATGCAGCTACTGGGGCAGATCGGACGGGACGAAACGAAATGCTCTTCCGATGGAGACGCGATGATGCGAGATGGCAGCCGGAACGGAGCAGCTACATCAACGGGTGGAAGAGCGGGTGCTACTGCACGGTCGACTTCGGTCCATGCCAGCCCCACCTCCTCCGGCCGGTCCCCCGTAAGGGACGATCCTCATCCCCTGAGGGGATTCCCCCGCAGGGGAGTGTCATGGCGGTACCGGGGCTCCGACGGACTCTCCCAGTGCCCTGCAAATGCCCTGACGGGCCTGGGCGTTGCCTGGGGGGCCTCCTGTGTGCTGCCCCGAACCACCGGGCCACACTAGCAGCCGCCCCCGTGTCAAGGCGCCGCCTCGACTGCTGCCGACGAGTTCTATGCTCGCCGCATGGCAGATGTTCTTCCTCTGGTCGAAACCCGGTTGCGTACGGCCCTGGGCGAACCGGACGCGCGCGCGGCGGTCACCTTCCTGGGTACGGACCGCGTCGAGGTGCTGCGCTTCCAGGAGGGCGACATCGTGCGCTACGCCACCCTCGGCATGTCCGCGCAGCCCATGGCCGACCCCACGGCGGTGATCGCGGACCCGGTCGCGGGCCCGCGCGCGGAGCTGGTGCTGTCGGTACGGACCGGGCTCGCCGACACCGACAAGGTGCTCCGCCCGCTCGCGGTGCTCGCCGCGTCCCCGCAGGTCGAGGGCGTGGTCGTGGCACCCGGCGCCTCCCTCGACGTCGGCGGACCGCTGTGGCCCGGGGCCCCGTTCACCTCGGTGCTGGTCGCCGAGCCGGGCGGTCTGGTGGAGGACCTGGAGCTCGACGAGCCCATGGAGCCCGTACGGTTCCTGCCGCTGCTGCCCATGACGCCGAACGAGGCCGCCTGGAAGCGGGTGCACGGCGCCCAGGCCCTCCAGGAGCGCTGGCTGACCCGGGGGACGGACCTGAGGCACCCCGCCCGCGCCTCCGTCGCGCTGGACTGAACGGTTCCCCGGCGGGCGGGCGGCCGCTCGCCGGAGTGAGCAAGCTCACCTGCTCCGGCCCGTCAACGTCGGTCAACGACGCCCCAGTTGGTGAGGGCGACTGCGGCCCAGGGCCATCCTGGGGGCACGGGCGGGCACGGGCGGGCACGGGCGGGCACGGGCGGGCCGGTCGGTCGTGGCGGGCGACCGGTTCGGTCCGGACGGGTGATCGTCCTTGACGTGGCGGTGCGAGGGTAGGACCGTGGGGCCCTATGAGGGGCGAACCCAGTTGCCCGAAGTGTGGTGGCCGGGTCAGGGCTCCCGGCCTCTTCTCCGATGCCTGGCAGTGCGATGCGCACGGCACCGTGCATCCGGTCCAGCCCGTGATACCGCCGAGCGTCGAGGCTCTCGACGTCGTCGTGCACCGTACCCAGGTGCCGGTGTGGATGCCGTGGCCGCTGCCGGTGGGCTGGCTGTTCGCCGGTGTGGCCAGCGCGGGTGACGACCGCAGCGGCGGCCGCGCCACCGCCGTCGCGTGCACCGGACCCGGACCGCTCGGCGGCACGGGCGAGCTGATCCTGGTGGCCGAGGAACTCGGCGTCGGACTCGGCGCGCGGTACGCGGGCGTCGACGGCCCGGACCCGGGGCCGTATCTGGACGTCGAGAAGCCCGCCGACACCAAGGTGCTGGCCGCCGGCCGTCCGACCCCGCTCTGGCACGTCTCCAAGACACCGGACGACCGGGCCGTCTTCGCGGGCGAGGCGCTCGGGATGTGGCTGTGGGCGGTGGTGTGGCCCGAGCAGTCCGGGCTCCTGATGTACGACGAGCTGGTTCTCACCGACCTGCGGGACGCCGGGGCCGAGGTGGAGCTGGTGCCCTGCGGCGCGCTGTCGCCGCGGCTGATGGAGACGCCGTGATCCGGGGCGGCGGCAGGGCCGGCGGGGACCGGTGGCGCGGAACGCGCGGACGAGGAGTGCGCGTGTAGGGGGCGTCGGGCGGGTTCGGGTGTGACGGGAGCGAGCGGAAGTGCGGTTATCCTGAAGCGTCCCTGTCCGCCCGTCACCGCTTGGAGCAACGCGTCGTGCGTATCGACCTGCACACCCACTCCACCGCGTCCGACGGTACGGACTCCCCGGCCGAGCTGGTCCGCGCGGCCGCCGCTGCCGGTCTCGACGTCGTCGCGCTGACCGACCACGACACCACCCGCGGCCACGCCGAGGCCCTCGCCGCACTCCCCGCGGGGCTCACGCTGGTGACCGGCGCCGAGCTCTCCTGCCGCTACGACGGCATCAGCATGCACATGCTGGCCTACCTCTTCGATCCCGAGGAACCGGCGCTGCTCGCCGAGCGCGAGCTGGTCCGGGACGACCGGGTGCCGCGGGCCCGGGGCATGATCGCCAAGCTGAACGATCTGGGGGTGCCCGTCACCTGGGAGCAGGTCGCGCGGATCGCCGGCGACGGTTCGGTCGGCCGCCCGCACATCGCCACGGCACTCGTCGAGCTGGGTGTGGTGGAGACGGTGAACGACGCGTTCACCCCGCAGTGGCTGGCCGACGGCGGCCGGGCCCACATGGCCAAGCACGAGACCAACCCCTTCGAAGCGCTCCGGCTGGTCAAGGGCGCGGGCGGGGTGGCGGTGTTCGCCCACCCGGCCGCGAGCAAGCGCGGCCGGACCGTACCGGAGTCCGCCATCGCCGAACTGGCCGAGGCCGGTCTCGACGGCATCGAGGTCGACCACATGGACCACGACCCCGGGACCCGGGCGCGGCTGCGGGGCCTCGCGAAGGAACTGGGGCTCCTCGTGACCGGGTCCAGCGACTACCACGGCAGCCGGAAGAGCTGCGTGCCCGGCGAGTTCACCACGGACCCCGAGGTGTACGGCGAGATCACACGCCGTGCGACCGGCGCGTTCCCGGTGCCGGGGGCCGGCGGCGCCTGAACCGCCCGTCCGTACGCCCTTGGGCTTCGCCCCTCGCAGGGGCGGCGCCCGCTTTCTTCCCGAGCTTTCCCGCTCCTTGAGGCTCCTCGTTCTGAGCCCGCGCACCGAGCACTCCTGAGCACGCGTCCTTTCGGTGCCCCCTGCTCGCCGCTCTCCTCACCCCTCTCACCTCATTCGTTCCACAGCAAGGCAGTCATGTTCGACGTCGCCGTCTTCGGCTCCCTCTTCCTGACCCTCTTCGTCATCATGGATCCCCCCGGGATCACCCCGATCTTCCTGGCCCTGACCGCGGGCCGGCCCGCCAAGGTGCAGAAGCGGATGGCCTTCCAGGCCGTCTGCGTGGCCGGCGGCGTGATCGCTCTGTTCGGGCTGATCGGACAGCAGATCCTCGACTACCTGCACGTGTCCGTGCCCGCGCTGATGATCGCGGGCGGGCTGCTGCTCCTGCTGATCGCGCTCGACCTGCTCACCGGCAAGACCGACGAGCCCCAGCAGACCAAGGACGTCAACGTCGCTCTGGTCCCGCTCGGCATGCCGCTGCTGGCCGGGCCCGGCGCGATCGTGTCGGTCATCCTCGCCGTGCAGAAGGCCGACAGCAGCCCGGCCCAGGTGTCGGTGTGGGCGGCGATCCTCGCCATCCATGTCGTGCTGTGGCTGGTGATGCGGTACTCGCTGCTGATCATCAGGGTCATCAAGGACGGCGGGGTGGTCCTGGTGACACGGCTCGCGGGCATGATGCTCTCCGCGATCGCCGTGCAGCAGATCATCAACGGGGTCACGCAGGTGATCCAGGGCGGTTGACCGTGTCGTCCGCACCGCGCCGCACGGCAGCGCGCGGGACGCGCGAAGCCCCCGTGTCCGGCGATGGCGGTACGGGGGCTTCGGAAGGTCGGTGCGGACCCGGCGTCCTGCGTTACGAGGCCGGTGTGCCGGCCGGGCGGATCCACAGGCGCTGCCCGATGGCGGCGGCCTGCTGCACGATGTGGTTGACGGAGGCGGCGTCCACGACGGTGGTGTCCACGGCGGTGCCGCTGACGTCGTCGAGTCGCATGATTTCGAAGCGCAAGGGCTTCTCCCTTCGTCTGGTCATCCTCCTGAAGGAGAACTACTGGGGTGGTCGGCCACGGTCCGGAGCGGCCCGTGTTCCACCAGTGCTCAACGAGTTGCCCCCTGCAAACATTCCCTACGCTAAGGAAGTTCTTCGATCGGCTAAATACTGACGAGTAAGGGTTTCACGGGGGACCGACCGGGACCGGTTGTGTTCGCACAGTGACCGCCGGGACAATGGAGGCGATGAACGACGACCTGGCGGACCTGAACTCCCGTATCGACCGCACGAACGAGCTGCTCCAACGCATGCTCGCCGAGGTGGCGAAGACGCCCTCCACGCACGCGATCTTCGTCGACGCGGGCTATCTGTACGCGGCGGCGGGGCGGCTGGTGGCCGGGACGGAGGACCGCCGGGCCTTCGACCTCGACGCCGAGGGACTCATCGACGCGCTCATCGACCGGGCCCGCACCATCTTCGCGGACAGCAGGCTGCTGCGCGTCTACTGGTACGACGGCGCCAGACGCCGCATCCACACCGCCGAGCAGCAGACCATCGCCGAGCTCCCCGACGTCAAGGTCCGCCTGGGCAACCTCAACGCCAACAACCAGCAGAAGGGCGTCGACTCCCTGATCCGCTCCGACCTGGAGTCACTTGCCCGGCACCGCGCCATCAGCGACGCGGCCCTGCTGGGCGGCGACGAGGACCTGGTCTCGGCGGTCGAGGCCGCCCAGGGGTACGGTGCCCGGGTCCACCTCTGGGGCATAGAGGCGCCCGAGGGCCGCAACCAGGCCGAGCCCCTGCTCTGGGAGGTCGACAGCCAGCGCACCTTCGACCTCGACTTCTTCAAGCCGTACGTCTCCCGGCGCACGGGCCCCATGTACGAGTCCGCGACGGGCCGGCCCGCCCGCGAGGACGTCCGCTTCGTCGGCGCGCAGATCGCCGCGAAGTGGCTCTCCGCACGCGGACGGGACTCGCTGGTGGAACTACTGCCGGGCCATCCCTACCTGCCCGGCTCGGTCGACCAGGACCTGCTGGTGGAGGCCGAAGGACTGCTGCAGTACTCCCTGCGCGGCCAGGCCGACCTGCGGCGCGCCCTGCGCGACGGCTTCTGGGCCCACCTCCAGGCGCAGTACTAGGCGAGGGACCCGGTGCCGGTGCTGTTGCCGTGGCCGGTGGGGCGGGCCCGGAGGCCGTCCCAGAAGTCGGCGAGGGCGTGCGCGGTGGGCTCGGGCCGGTCGACGGTGGGGGAGTGCCCGGCCCCGGCGACAACCGTGCGGTGCGCGTTCAGGCGTACGGCCATGGCGTCGAGGTCCGGCACCGGCCAGGTGTCGTCGTGCGCACCCGACAGCACGTGGAACGGCAGCGGTACGGCGGCGAGTTCGGCGACCAGGTCCGGCTCCACGCACAACTGCCGTCCTGTAGCAAGTAGTTGAGCGGGGCTGGTGCCCAACCAGCGGCGACGAAGATGCTCCTGGCCGCCGATTCCGCGCGCGGGCCCGCCGACCTCCTCCG
The DNA here is from genome assembly GCF_042717095.1 of Streptomyces sp. NPDC058632. Classification (NCBI taxonomy): domain Bacteria; kingdom Bacillati; phylum Actinomycetota; class Actinomycetes; order Kitasatosporales; family Streptomycetaceae; genus Streptomyces; species Streptomyces sp. NPDC058632. The sequence goes on from NZ_JBHXQZ010000047.1 coordinate 25,561, forward strand.
GCGGACCCAGGGCCAGGACCGCCTCCCAGCACTCCGCCATCGTCATATGGGAGAGCGCGTCCCGCAGCAGCTTCACGCGCTGCTCCTGGGAGACCGAGATCCGGGCGGGACCGGACGAGATCAGGGTGAGCGAACGGAAGGGGGAGTGGTCCTCGAGCACCGCAGCACGGGCGATCTGACCGCCGAGCGAGTGCCCGACCAGATGCAGCGGTACGTCCCCTCCGCGCGGAGCGCCGAGAGCCTCCGCCTGCGCGAGCACGTCCAGCGCCAGTTCCGCCCGCGCGTACGCGGACGAGTCGTCCAGGGGCCCGTCCGACTCGTACTGCCCCCGCCCGTCCACGGCGACACTGCGGTAGCCACGTGCGGCGAGCGGCCCGTGCACCAGCGTGAAGTCCTCCTTGCTCCCCGTGAACCCGGGCAGCGACAGCACGACCCCCCTCGGCTCGGCCCCGGCGGCCGGCGGCACGTCGACGACGGCGAACTCCCCACGGGCGGTGCGGAGCCGGTACGTCCGAGCGCCGGCCGGCAGCGCGGAGAAGGGGGAAGGGGCAGGGAAAGGAGGGGGAACGGGGGCAGGGTGGCTGGTCACGGGGTGAGGGTAGCGGGCGTCGGGACACGGGCGGGGTGTCGGGTGACGTCCTGCCGGGTGACGCCGACGGCCCGGCCCCACAGGTGTGGGACCGGGCCGTCGGACGGCGCCTCTGGTGCGCGTCAGGCCTCCGTGGGCTCCGCGGGGGCCGTCACCGCGGCCTTGCGGGTGCGGCGGACCCGGGGCTTGGCCCCGGCCGTCTCCGGCCCGGCCGCGGACGCGGCCTGGGCCGGGATGCCGGCGGTGTCCGCGGTGGCCGTGGTGGCCTTCCGGGTACGGCGGGGCTTGGCCTCGGCGGCCTCAGCGGTGTCGACGGTCTTGGCGGCCGCCGTCTTCCGGGTGCGCTTGGGCTTCGCCTCGGCCGTGGTGACCGCCGGGACCTCCGGCGCGGCTTCCGGCTGCTGCGTGGCGGCGGCCGCCTTGCGGGTGCGGCGGACCCGGGGCTTGGCCTCGGCGGCCTCGGCCGTGTCCACGGCCGTCTCCGCCGTCGCAGCGGCCTTGCGAGTGCGCCGGGGCTTGGCCGCCACGGCTGCCTCCGGCTCGGCCTCGGACGCGGCCTGGGCCGGGATGGGGATGCCGGCGGCGGTCGTGGTGGCCTCGGCCGTCGCGGCCGCCTTGCGGGTGCGGCGACGGGGCTTGGCCTCCGTGCCTTCGGCGGCGTCGAGCACGGCCTCGGCCGCGGCGGCCTCGGGGGCCCTTGCCACGCTCTTGCGGGTGCGGCGCGGCTTGGTCTCCACCGGCTCCGGGGTGGCTGCGGTGGTCACCTCGGCCGTGTCCACCACTGCCTCGGCAGCCGAAGGCGCAGTCGCGGCCGCGGACTTGCGGGTCCGACGACGGCGCGGCTCGGTGGCGGGGGCCTCGGCGGCGGGGGCCTCGGGCTCCCCGATCACCGGGGCCGTCCCGGTCGGGGCGGCGTTCCCGGCCGACGGGGCGACGGCGACCGCCACCGCCGCGTCGGCCGCGGCGTCATCGGCTGCCGTCTCCGCGGACCTGCGGGAACGGCGGCGGCGCGGTTTCGACGAGGTCTCGTCCGACGGGGCCTCGAGGGCTTCCGGGGCCTGCGGAGCGTGTCCGGTCGTGCCCTCCGCCGCGGCGACAGCGGCGTCGGCGGCGGCGTCGGCGGGCTCGACCGCGGTCACCGGGGCCGTCGTCGCCTCGGCCGCGGCCCCACCGCGCATACGGCGACGGCGACGCGGGGTGCGGGAAGCCGTGCCGGCCTCCGCCTCACCGGTGCTTTCGCCGGTGCCCTCGACGGCCGGGGCCGTCGGCTGCTGCGCCGACTCGCTCAGCGGCGTACCGCCCCGCGTACGGCGACGGCGGCGCGGCGTACGGGCCGGACGCTCGTGATCGGCGGACCGGGAGTCGCCCCGCTCACCCCGGTCGCCCCGCTCACTCCGCTCACTCCGGTCGCCGCGGCCACCTCGGCCGCGCGGGCCACGGCCGCCCGGCTCGCCCAGGTCCTCCACCTCTTCCGCGTCGAGTCCGGCGCGGATGCGCTCCGAGCGCGGCAGGACGCCCTTCGTGCGCTCGGGGATACCGAGGTCGGTGAACAGGTGCGGGGAGGTGGAGTACGTCTCCGGCGGGTCGCTGAAGCCCAGGTCCAGTGCCTTGTTGATCAGCTGCCAGCGCGGGATGTCGTCCCAGTCGACCAGCGTGATCGCCGTACCCTTCGCCCCCGCGCGGCCGGTACGGCCGATGCGGTGCAGGTAGGTCTTCTCGTCCTCGGGCGACTGGTAGTTGATGACGTGCGTGACGCCTTCGACGTCGATGCCGCGGGCGGCGACGTCGGTGCAGACGAGGACGTCCACCTTGCCGTTGCGGAAGGCGCGCAGCGCCTGCTCGCGGGCGCCCTGGCCGAGGTCGCCGTGGACCGCGCCGGAGGCGAAGCCGCGCTGCTTGAGCTGGTCGGCGAGATCGGCGGCGGTGCGCTTGGTGCGGCAGAAGACCATGACCAGGCCCCGGCCGTCCGCCTGGAGTATCCGCGAGACCATCTCGGGCTTGTCCATGTTGTGCGCGCGGTAGATGAACTGCGTGGTGTTCGCGACGGTCGCGCCCTCGTCGTCCGGCGAGGTGGCGCTGATGTGCGTGGGCTGCGACATGTAGCGGCGGGCCAGCCCGATGACCGCGCCCGGCATGGTCGCCGAGAACAGCATGGTCTGGCGGCGGGTCGGAAGCAGGTTGATGATCTTCTCGACGTCGGGCAGGAAGCCCAGGTCGAGCATCTCGTCGGCCTCGTCGAGGACGAGGGCCTTGACGTCCTTCAGGTTCAGCTTCTTCTGCCCGGCCAGGTCGAGCAGCCGGCCCGGGGTGCCGACGATCACGTCGACGCCCTTCTTCAGGGCCTCGACCTGCGGCTCGTAGGCCCGTCCGCCGTAGATCGCGGTGACGCGGACATTGCGCACCTTGCCGGCGGTCAGCAGGTCGTTGGTGACCTGCGTGCACAGCTCACGGGTGGGGACGACGACGAGCGCCTGCGGCGTGTCGGTGAGGTCCTCGGGCTTCGCCCGGCCCGCCTCCACGTCCGCGGGGACGGTCACGCGGTCGAGGAGCGGAAGGCCGAAGCCCAGCGTCTTGCCGGTACCGGTCTTGGCCTGGCCGATGACGTCCGCGCCCGAGAGGGCCACGGGGAGCGTCATCTCCTGGATGGGGAAGGCGGTGATGATGCCGACGGCTTCAAGGGCTTCGGCGGTCTCGGGAAGAATTCCGAGCTCTCGGAACGTAGTCAGGGTGCTGCCTCTTCTGTGTGCGCGGTGCGAGGCGAGCGCGGGGGTCGTCCATGGACCGTGACGGGGACGTCGGCTGCCTTACGGGGATGCCGTAGGGCACGGGACCACTGCCGACGCTCTAGCGCTCGTACCGCTGAGGGTCCCTCCGATCGTCGTACGCAATGTGCCGTACGGTCAGGGAGAGCGGTCGGGGCGGAGCCGATCGGGCCTCCGACCGGGCATCCTCATGCGTGCGCCCTGTCGACTACATCAGAGTATTCGGCAGGCGCATTACCACCATACCCCGAATTCGCGCACACGCCATGGCCGATTTGGTCACGTAGTCGTCGTCACACGTGCTGACCAGCACCTTACGGCCCTCGACAAGCGGGCTATTGTGCGGATTATGACGAGCTCTGACATGCCCGACCGCGCCGCGGACACCCCCGACACCCCCGCCGCGCCGACCGGCGTCGCCGCCATGGACTGGGCGGCGGCCTCCGCCGACCCGCAGTACCGCGCCGCCATCGTGGACCTGCTCGGCGCACTCGCGTACGGGGAGCTGGCGGCGTTCGAGCGGCTCGCGGACGACGCCAAGCTGGCGCCCACGCTGGAGGACAAGGCGGAGCTGGCGAAGATGGCGTCGGCCGAGTTCCACCACTTCGAGCGGCTGCGCGACCGGCTGGCCGGGATCGGTCAGGAGCCGACCGTCGCGATGGAGCCGTTCGTGGCCGCGTACGAGGGCTTCCACAAGCAGACGGCGCCCTCCGACTGGCTCGAGGGGCTCGTCAAGGCCTACGTCGGCGACTCGATCGCCAGCGACTTCTACCGGGAGGTCGCGGCCCGGCTGGACTCCGACACCCGCGCGCTGGTGCTGGGCGTGCTCGACGACACCGGGCACGGCGGGTTCGCCGTGGAGAAGGTGCGCGCGGCGATCGACGCGGACCCGCGCCTGGGCGGGCGGCTCGCCCTGTGGGCGCGACGGCTGATGGGTGAGGCACTGTCCCAGTCGCAGCGGGTCGTGGCCGACCGGGACGCGCTGTCGACGATGCTCGTCGGCGGGGTCGCGGACGGCTTCGACCTCGCCGAGGTCGGCCGGATGTTCTCCCGGATCACCGAGGCCCACACCAAGCGGATGGCGGCCCTGGGCCTGGCGGCCTGAGAGCCGCCCGGCTCCGCCCGGCTGCGTAGGGCCTGGGCAGCCGGTGTCGGCAGGGCCGGTGTCGGCGGCCGGTCAGGCGGTCGCCGACCGGCCGCGGAGCCTGCCCGCGGGGCGCAGCAGCAGCGACAGCGACGCCACGGAGACGATCGCCGCCCCGAACAGGACCGTCAGCAGGCGGCCCGCGTCCAGCGCGCTGTGCGTGAGGAACGCGCCGAACAGGGCCCCGGCCACACCGGTCGACAGGACCAGGGTGCGGGCGGGGAGGCGGTGCGGCAGGCGGCGCATGGCCGCCCATGCCAGCGCCAGGCCGAGGATCGCTGAACTGAGCGCTTCCAAGAGCATGTCGGGGTCCCTCCCACATGGCCGGCCTGCTCGCATCGGTCATAGCCCGTCCTACCCCTGACCTGCGGAATCCAATCCTCCCCTGTGAGGGGCCTGTGCCCCGTCCGTGAAGAGCGGAGACGCTGGTGGGCGACGGGGGGAAACGGCCGGGGAGGCAGGGGACAACGGCATGGGGGAGAAGCCGAACGGAGCAGACACGGAGAGCGGTGCGGAGGCGCCGGCCGAAGACGTCGGCGAGGAGAGAGCCGGCGAGGAGAGAGCGGAGCGCCGGAGCACCCGAGAGGGGCGGAGCGCGGACATGGAAGGGCCCGGCGGTTCGAGGTGCCGAGCCGCCGGGCCCTTCCACGTCTGCCGGTCGTCGCCTACAGCGCGCCGAAGCCCACCTTGCGCGGGGCCGGCTCGCCGATCTCGATGTACGCGAGACGGTCGGCCGGGACCAGGATCTTGCGGCCGTGCTCGTCCACGAGGCTCAGCAGCTGAGACTTCCCGGCCAGCGCCTCGGCCACCAAGCGCTCGACCTCCTCGGCGCTCTGACCGCTCTCCAGAACGATCTCGCGGGGCGCGTGCTGCACGCCGATCTTGACCTCCACGGCTATGTCCCTCCGACGGTCAGTGAAGTGCGCGACCTTCCGCGCCGTACCCAGCACACATTAGCCCGGTGAGGGGATGTGCACGCTCAGCCCCCGCAACGCCAGGAGCGAACAACGGACGGGAACAAACGGCCGCCCCCGCCCGCCCGCATCCGCGGCCCGGCACTGTCAGACCTGCTGCTCGCTGCCGTGCAGCGGGAATCCGGCGATGCCCCGCCAGGCCAGCGAGGTCAGCAGCTGGACCGCCTGGTCGCGCGGCACGCTGCGGTCGCTGTGCAGCCAGGAACGCGCGACCACCTGCGCCAGACCGCCCAGCCCCGAGGCGAGCAGCATCGACTCCTGGCGCGACAGCCCGGTGTCCTCGGCGATGACGTCGCAGATCGCCTCGGCGCAGTCGTTGGTGACCCGGTCGACGCGCTCGCGCACCGCGGGCTCGTTCGTCAGGTCCGACTCGAAGACCAGCCGGAAGGCGCCGCCGTCGTCCTCGACGTACGCGAAGTAGGCGTCCATGGTCGCCCGTACGCGCTGCTTGTTGTCGTGCGTCGACGCGAGCGCGTGGCGCACCGACTGGATCAGCGCCTCGCAGTGCTGGTCCAGCAGTGCCAGATACAGGTCGAGCTTGCCCGGGAAGTGCTGGTAGAGCACCGGCTTGCTGACGCCCGCACGCTCGGCGATGTCGTCCATCGCCGCCGCGTGGTACCCCTGCGCGACGAACACTTCCTGGGCGGCGCCCAGCAGCTGGTTCCGTCGGGCACGGCGCGGCAGGCGTGTACCTCTCGGGCGCACGGTCTCTGTCTGCTCGATGGCTGTCACGCCGCCTCCCATTGTCGTCCACATGCGGTGTGAGCCGCGCCGTCATCGTACTTTTCGGTAACCGTGCTGTGCGCGGTGAGAGCGCAGGATTTCACGGACCGGACGACGTCGAAAGCCGTACGGACGGTTTCAAAAGCCGTCAGAGAGGGCAAGGCGAGGCCTCGCTTCCGTGGAGAAGTTTCCCGTGCAGGCGCCCTTGGGCGGCCTCCCCGGCTTCCTCGGCGCCGTCACCGGTAGTCGTCCTCGTCGAGGGAGACGACCCTGGCCTGCTCGGCGAGGTCCGCCTCGTTGGCGCGGTCGGCGTCGGCGTCGGTCAGCGGTTCGTCGCGGTCCGGCGGAGCGAGGCCCGCGTGCTGCTCGGCCCTGTCGGCCTCCGGCGCCTCGACGCCGTACTCCAGGTCTTCGCGGGCGTCGTCGGCTTCCTCGAACGTCTCGGGATCGGTGGGATCTGGGATCATGGCTGGGCTCCCTTCCTACGAACATCCCCGGACCATGCGGGGGTCACATACGGGTGCCCTCGGTTCGACCCTAGGAGACACCCGATCCGGACGCCATGCGATCCGCGACCGGGCGTGACGCGGTGCCCACGCGGCGGGGCCGGCGACCTGTGACCGCCGACACATGAGGCCGGGTGTGATCACCTCGTAACATTGCCGCATGCCTTCGACCGACCTGCCGTCCGTGCCGCCCACGACCGTTCTTCCCGAAGCGGTCGCCGTGAGGGTCGCCGAGGGCGAGCATCTCAGGTCGGTCGAGCTCCCGGGCGTCACCCTGTCCGTGCGGTCGAGGCCGCCCGCGCGCGAAGGGCTGCCGCCCGCACTCCACATCCACGGGCTCGGGGGGTCGTCGCAGAACTGGTCGACGCTGATGCCCCTCCTGGACGACGCCGTCCACAGCGAGGCCGTCGACCTTCCGGGCTTCGGCGACTCGCCGCCCCCGGACGACGGCGACTACTCGATCTCGGCGCACGCCCGCGCGGTGATCCGTTATCTCGACGCGGCCGGGCGCGGCCCCGTGCACCTCCTGGGCAATTCGCTCGGCGGCGCGGTCGCCACCCGTGTCGCCGCCGTACGCCCCGACCTCGTCCGGACGCTCACGCTCGTGTCACCGGCCCTTCCCGAGCTGCGCGTGCAGCGCACCGCCGTGCCGACGGGACTGCTGGCGGTGCCCGGGGTGGCCCCGCTGTTCACCCGGATCACCCGGGGATGGTCGGCGGAACAGCGCGTCCGCGGCGTCGTGGCGCTCTGCTACGGGGACCCCGGGCAGGTGACACCGGAGGCGTTCCGTCACGCCGTGCAGGAGATGGAGCGGCGGCTGCGGCTGCCGTACTTCTGGGACGCCATGAGCCGCTCCGCGCGGGGGCTCGTCAACGCGTACACCCTCGGCGGCCAGCACGGGCTGTGGCGCCAGGCCGAGCGGGTGCTCGCGCCGACCCTGCTGCTGTACGGCGGGCGGGACCAGCTCGTCGGCTTCCGGATGGCCGGGCGCGCGGCCCGCGCGTTCCGCGACTCCAGGCTGGTCACCCTGCCCGACGCGGGGCATGTGGCGATGATGGAATACCCCGAGGCGGTGGCCGCGGCGTTCCGTGAACTCCTCGCGGATGCAACGGATTCGGCGGAGGAGGGGGATACATTGGAGCCGGGCGCGAAGGGCGCCCCGGGCCCGGCCGCCGGTATCGCCGCGGACGGGACCCCCGACGGCGGGCCGACCGCCGACAATCCGAGGGGCTGAGGCGCGACGTGGGACGCCACAGCCGCCGTGGACCCGTGTCCAAGGGCGACGCCCGCCCGGCGCGGGGTACGACGCCCCCGGGACAGGGGGCGACCTCCGGCGGAACCGGTACGTACGGCCCACCCGCCCCGCCCGGCCTGGACGCCCCGCCCGGGCCGGACGGCTCACCCGGGCAGGGAGCGCCGGGTGACGGCATGCCCTCGGGGCCCGGAACCCCTGCCCACGGAGTGCCGCGGCTTCCGGACGGCTGGCTTCCGGGCGGGACGCCGGCGCGTGGAGTGCCCCGCCTGCCCGACGGCACCCCCGCCCATGGCTTCCCCCGCCTGCCCGACGGCACCCCCGCGCACGGCGCTGCGCGGGCCGCCCGTGGCGGCGGCCACCCCGAGCAGCGGGAACCCGGCGGCGGCTGGGGAGAGGTGGGAGGACGCGGCGCGGGTACCGGGTACGCAGGGCCGGCCGGCCGGGCCGTGCCCCTGCCGCGCCAGCGCCAGGCACCGCCCGAGCCACCGCGCGGGCCACGGGGACCGCGCGGGCGGCGGGGGCCGCGGCAGGACTACCTCGACGCCTTCGACGAGGGCGACGACGTCTTCACACCCCGTCCGCCCGCCGCGACCCGCCCGGCCTCCGGCGCGGACTCCGCGCACCCCGCGGATCCCTACGCCGCCGTCACCGACCGGAACGCCGCCTCGGCCGCCGGGGCCCCGGCCGGCCCCGACGACGACGCGCCTCCCACCGGGGCGCCGGAGCAGGGCAAGGGCGCCAAGGGGCGCGCGTTCACCGGGATCGCGGCCGCCGCCGTCACCACCGTGCTGGCGGTCGTCGTGGCCGGCCAGGTCGCCGGCGAACGCGACGGTTCCGACGGCTCCCAGGCGCAGTCCGCCCCCGAACAGGCGGCGCGCGACGTCCGGGACCCCGGCGCGAACGGAGGCGTGGGCGACGAGCAGAACACGGTCCCGGACGCCTCCCGCGCCGAGCCGCTGACGTACGCGCAGAAGATGGACAAGAAGTACCCGCTCAGCGCCACGGCCGAGGGCTCGGGGAAGTTCGACGCGATTCCCGGCATCGCCGACGGGCCGGGCAAGGGGCAGAAGATCACCTACCGAGTGGACGTGGAGCAGGGGCTCGGCCTGGACGGGGCGCTCTTCGCCGAGGCGGTGCACAGGACGCTCAACGACAACCGCAGCTGGGCGCACAACGGCGCCCGCACCTTCGAACGCATCCACTCCGGCCGCCCCGACTTCGTCATCACCCTCGCCAGCCCCGCGACGACCGCCGACTGGTGTGCCAGGTCCGGCCTGGACACCACGGTCGACAACGTGTCCTGCGACTCGGCGGCCACCGAACGCGTGATGATCAACGCGTCCCGCTGGGCGCAGGGCGCCACGACGTACGGCGACGAACTGTTCGCCTACCGCCAGATGCTGATCAACCACGAGGTCGGCCACCGCCTCGGGTACAACCACGTCACCTGTGACAAGGACGGCGATCTGGCCCCGGTCATGCAGCAGCAGACCAAGTTCCTCGACCACGACGGAATCAGCTGTCGGCCCAACGCCTGGGCGTATCCGAACAGCTGACGGTATCCCTGGCGCCACCCAACGCGCCCCGCGCGGGAAAGTTACGACCGTTCACCCCTTCTGATGGCGCGACGGACAACCGTCCATCACGCCACCACCTTGTCCGCATACGTTCGTCCCGCTGCGAGCCGCCGGGTCAACGGCGGCTCTCCCTACGGGAGATCGGGGGTGTACTCGTGCGCATCGGGCTGATTGCGGAGGGTGGTTATCCGTATGTGAGCGGTGACGCCGGACTCTGGTGCGACCGTCTCGTGCGCGGACTCGGGCACCACGAGTTCGACGTCTACGCGTTCAGTCGCAGCGAGGCCCAGGAGGACGACGGCTGGGTGCCGCTGCCGCCGCAGGTCGGCCGGGTGCGTACCGCGTCGCTGTGGACGGCCGAGGACGACGGGGTGGTGTACGGCAGGCGCGCGCGCCGGCGCTTCGCCGAGCACTACGGCGAACTCGCCGCCGTCCTCTGCGCGTCCGATTCCGCTACGGCGACCCCGACGGCGACACCCGACGCGGGCCCGGGCGATCCCGGAGCGGCAGGGACGACCCGTGCCCAGGCCGAGGCGGACCGTTTCGCCGGAGCTCTGTTCGGCCTCGCCGAACTCGCCCGCGACGAGGGCGGTCTCGCAGCCGCCCTCCGCTCCGAAACCGCCGTACGCACCCTGGAACGCGCTTGTCGTGCGCCCCGCGTGCTGCCCGCCGCGCGGGGGGCCCGGGTGCCGGACCTCCTGGCCGTGGCCGCACACCTGCGCCAGGCCCTGCGCCCCCTCTCCCCCGACTGGTACGAGGAGGACGGACTCGGAGCGGTCGACCTGTGCCACGCAGCCTCCGGCGGCACGGCAGCCCTGCCGGGACTGCTCGCCGGGCACTTCTTCGACGTCCCCCTGCTGGTGACCGAGTACGGCGTCCGGCTGCGCACGCACTACCTGACCCGGCCGGACTCCTCACCCGCCGTCCGGTCCCTGCTCGCGGCCTTCCACGGCCGGCTCGCCGCCGAGACCTACCGGCGGGCCGCGTTCATCACCCCGGGCAACTCGCACGCCCGCCGCTGGCAGGAGCGCTGCGGCGCCGACCGGGCGAAGGTCCGTACGGTCCATCCCGGGATGGACGCGGCGCCGTTCGCTGAGGCGGGCGAGTCGCCGGAGCGCGCCGACCCGCACACCCTCGTCTGGACCGGCCGGGTGGAGCCCGCCAAGGACCTGGTCTCGCTGCTGCACGCGTTCGCCGGAGTCCGCACGGCCGAGCCCTCGGCCCGCCTGCGGATCATCGGCGGCCCGGCCGGCCCCGAGGGTGTCCCCTACCTCGAGCACTGCAGGGACCTGGCCGCGCGGCTCTTCCCGGACGGGACCGGGGTCCCGCACGCCGACGGCGCCGGTCCGGTGTCCTTCGAGGAGACCGGCGGCCCGGGACTCACCGGCCCCGCCGACGCGTACGCGGCGGGCGCCGTGACCGTCCTGTCCAGCGTCGTCGAAGGCTTCCCCGCCGGACTCGTCGAGGCGATGTTCGCCGGCCGCGCGACGGTGTCCACGGACGTCGGCGCGGTGGTCGAGGTCATCGGCGGCACCGGACTCGTCGTACCGCCGCGCGATCCGCGAGCGCTCGCCGAGGCGTGCGTGTCGCTGCTGCGCGACCCCGAGCGGCGCACGCGCCTCGGTGCCGCCGCGCGCGCCCGCGCACTCGAACTGTTCACCGTCGAGCAGAACGTCGCCGCGTTCCACGACCTGTACCTGGAGATCGTCGCGCGCACCCCGGTCCGCCGCGTCCTCCTGAACGGCACCGGTGATCCCATGCCCTTCGCCGCCCCCGCCGAGGCCCATGTCCCCGGCCACTGGGCCGCCCTCGCCTCCCACCGGCCGTCCCGCACCGTCCCGGCCTGGGCCACGGACACGCCCATGCGGGCCACCGCACCGGCCCGGCCCGTCACCGTCCCGGTTCGGACGCCTACCGCCCCGGTTCGGGCGGCCGGCGCTCCGGCCCGGCCCGCAACCACCCCGGTGGCGGACGCGTCGTCCCTCCCCGCGAGGGAGGCGGCACGATGACGGGCCTGGACGAACTGGACCGCGAGTCCGCACAACCCGGCGCCGGCCGGGGCACCGCCGACCCCGTGAAGGCGCTGCTGCACCGCCACCGCGAGCTGTGCGAACGCGCGGTGGACCCCCTGGAGATCGCGGCGGGCCTCGAGGCGCACGGCGTCACCGACCGGACCGCCGCACGCTTCCGGCACCGGGACGTCTTCTCCCTCGCGGAGGAGCTGTACGCCCGCATCCCGCGCGACGGCGACACCTCCCGGCCCTCCGCCGACAGGGCCACTCCCGGGCCCCGTGCCGGCTGGGTCGTCCTCACCCTGCTCCCCGGCGCCCTCGGCCTCGTGTCGGTGGCCGCTCTGCGCCTCACCCACGGCCAGACCCGTGTCTACGCGGTCTCCGCGGGCGTCCTCGCCGTCGTCCTGGCCCTGCGCGCGGCCCTGCGACGCGGCGGCCCGCTCGGCACCACGCCCGCCACACCCAACCCACCCACCACGGGCACGGCGGCCTGGGCCTGCTGGCTCGTCGGCTATGCCCTCCTGGGCGACGGTCTGCTCCACACCGCGATCACCGGCGGCCCCGACGGCCTGCCCACCGACGGCACCGGTGCCACCGACGTCACCTCCGACGGCGGCTGGGCGCTCACCGTCGCCCCGGCCCTGGCCCTCACCCTGGCCTTCGCCCCCGGGGCCTGGAGCGCCCGGCTGTTCGCCGTACGGGCCCGCCGCAAGGTCGCGGCCAGCCACGGCCTCGAAGACTTCGCCGATTCCGTGCGTCCCCTGCTGTTCGGCGCCTTCGCCCTGTTCCTGTGCGCCCTGGCCGCTCTCTTCACCCTCTGCGCCACAGTTCTGGACGAGCCCTTCCCCCTCCACGAAGTGCTCACCCTGGGGGCCCTCTTCTTCCTGGCCCGCCTCCTCACCCTCCACGGCTTCACCCACGCGCCGAAGGTGATCCTCGCCGCCGCGGCCCTCGCCCAGGCGGCCGTCCTGGCCGTGGTCCTCACGGCCCGCCTGCCCGGCTGCGGGGCGCTGGCCGCCCCCGTGGAAACCCTGGTCACCGCCTGGGACCCCAGTGCCATCCCCGCCCTCGTCTGCGGCGCGGCCGCCCTGACCCTTCTGATCCACGCAGCACGCACCCTCACCCGAGCCTCGGCCCACGCCCAGCCGGAGGCCCCTTCCCTAGGAGATCCCGCATGATCACCCGCCCAGCAGCCTCGGCCGCCACAGGAGACGCCCGATGAGAGTCCTGCTGATCGGAGCCAACGGCTACCTCGGCCGCTTCGTCGCCGACCGTCTGCTCGCCGACCCGGCCGTCCAGCTCACCGCTCTCGGCCGTGGCGACGACGCCGACGTCCGCTTCGACCTCGCCACCGGCAGCCCCGGCGCGCTCACCCGGTTCCTCGACGCCGTCCACCCCGGCGTCGTGGTCAACTGCGCCGGCACCACCCGCGGCGGAGCCCGCGACCTCACCCGGCACAACACCGTCGCCGTGGCCACCGTCTGCGAGGCCCTGCGCCGCAGCGGCTGCGGCGCCCGGCTCGTGCAGATCGGCTGCAGCGCCGAGTACGGCCCCAGCCAGCCCAACTCCTCCACGGCGGAGGACGCCGTCCCACGCCCCGGCGGTCCGTACGGAGTGAGCAAGCTCGCCGCGACCGAACTCGTCCTCGGCTCCGGCCTGGACGCCGTGGTCCTGCGGGTCTTCTCGCCCGCGGGCCCCGGCACCCCCGCCGGTTCGCCGCTCGGCCGCCTCGCCGAGGCCATGCGCCGCGCCATGCAGTCCGGCGACGGCGAACTGAAGCTCGGCGGTCTCGGCGTCCAGCGCGACTTCGTCGATGTCCGGGACGTGGCCCGCGCCGTCCACGCGGCCTCGCTCTCCGCCGCGCAGGGGGTCATCAACATCGGTTCGGGCCGTGCCGTCCGGCTGCGGGACGCCGCCGGGGTGCTCGCCCGGGTGGCCGGATACAGCGGCATCCTGAACGAGCTCGACGGCCCGCCCGGCGTCCACGTCTCCCACTCCGCGCACGGCGGGCACGGCGGTCACGCGGGGCACACCGCCCACACCCCGCATCCGAGGCCGGCGATCGGGCACCCCCGCGGCGAGTCCGACCATCACACGGCCTCGGTCGCGTTCCCCTACCCGGACGGCTGCGGCAGCTGGCAGCAGGCGGACGTGCGCACCGCGCGCGACCGGCTCGGCTGGCGCCCCCGGATCAATCTCGAGGAGTCCCTCGCCGACATCTGGATGGAGGCGGCATGTCGTATCTGATCAACCGGAGCCATCCGGGCGGTCCGAGCCATCCGGGCGGTCCGAGCCATCCGGGCGGTTCGGCCGTCCCGGCCGGCCGCCGCGGGCGACAGCCGGACTGGGGCCGGCACCGGCAGGGGCCCAAGAACCGGCAGGGGCTCAAGCGTCGGCACCGGTGTCGGTACCGGCTCCGGGGTGCCCGGTCCGGCGCATCCTCTCCTCGCTCCGGCCGAGTGGAACGCGCTCACCCGCCCGGGAGACGCGAGCCCGCCGCACCGGGTCGTCCTGAACGTGGCCGACGGACCCGGAGTGCAACCCGATCCGAACCGCCTGGGAGCGGTCGGCCGCCTGCGCGACGCCGGTGTCCGCATTCCGGGCCATCTCGGCTCGGCACATGGTCTCCGGGATGCCGGCGTGCTGAGCTCGGACGCCCACCGGTTCATCGACTGGTACCGGGCCGACGGATTCCTCCTGGGCCGCTGCCCCGCGGGCCGCGCCGTGCTCCCCGAGGTCCGGCACGCGGTCCGTACGCTCCGGGCCACGCGGGCACCGCCGACCAAGCCGGTCGCCTTCTCCGGCCCGTGGCGCGACCACCGCTGGTCACAGGTGGCCGAGTGGACCGCCGGCCATCCGCCCGAGCGCTTCTGCCACTTCGTCCACGGAGTGCCCCGGCCGCATCTGGAGGAGGCGCTGCGCATCGCCCGCCGACAGGGCGCCGCGGCCTTCCGGTTCATCGGCCACACCGGCCACACCGGCCACACCGGCCACTCGGTCCCCGGGAGCCGCTGCCCGGCTACTGGGACGATGTCGTCTCGCAGGTCGGGATGGGTGTCTCGGAATGAAAAAGGCCATGGCACTGTTGGGGGGAAGAACAACCGTAGTGATTGACCGACCAACGGAGTCCCCGTGTCGTTGCCACCCCTGGTCGAGCCGGCCGCCGAGCTCACCGTAGACGAGGTCCGCAGGTACTCCCGCCACCTGATCATCCCCGACGTGGGGATGGCCGGGCAGAAGCGGCTGAAGAACGCCAAGGTGCTGTTCGTCGGCGCCGGTGGCCTGGGTTCGCCGGGGCTGATGTATCTGGCCGCGGCGGGCGTGGGCACGCTCGGCATCGTGGAGTTCGACGAGGTCGACGAGTCGAACCTGCAGCGGCAGATCATCCACAGCCAGGCCGACATCGGCCGGTCCAAGGCCGAGTCCGCGCGCGACACGATCAAGGGCATCAACCCCTACGTGAACGTGGTCCTCCACGAGGAGCGCCTCGAGGCCGACAACGTGATGGGCCTCTTCAGCGACTACGACCTCATCGTCGACGGCACGGACAACTTCGCGACCCGCTACCTGGTCAACGACGCGTGCGTGCTGCTGAACAAGCCCTACGTCTGGGGCTCCATCTACCGCTTCGACGGCCAGGCCTCCGTGTTCTGGTCCGAGCACGGTCCCTGCTACCGCTGCCTCTACCCGGAGCCCCCGCCCCCCGGCATGGTCCCCTCCTGCGCCGAGGGCGGCGTCCTGGGCGTGCTGTGCGCGTCCATCGGCTCCATCCAGGCCAACGAGGCCATCAAGCTCCTCGCCGGCATCGGTGAGCCGCTGGTCGGCCGTCTGATGATCTACGACGCCCTGGAGATGCAGTACCGCCAGGTCAAGGTCCGCAAGGACCCCGACTGCGCGATCTGCGGCGAGAACCCGACCGTCACCGAGCTCATCGACTACGAGGCCTTCTGCGGCGTCGTCTCCGACGAGGCCCAGGCGGCGGCCGCCGGTTCCACGATCACTCCCAAGCAGCTCAAGGAATGGATCGACGACGGCGAGAACATCGAGATCATCGATGTCCGCGAGCCGAACGAGTTCGAGATCGTCTCCATCCCCGGCGCCCGGCTGATCCCGAAGAACGAGTTCCTCATGGGCAGCGCCCTGGAGAGCCTCCCGCAGGACAAGAAGATCGTCCTGAACTGCAAGACGGGCGTCCGCAGTGCGGAAGTCCTCGCGGTCCTGAAGTCCGCGGGCTTCGCCGACGCCGTCCACGTCGGCGGCGGCGTCGTCGGCTGGGTCAACCAGATCGAGCCGGCCAAGCCGATCTACTGACCGGTCCCCAGGGCGCCTGACGCCGGGTCACCACCGCGATCCCGGACAGGCCCCGGGCCCGGGCGTTTTCGGCGGGGGCTTCGCGCACCACGGGTGCGTGAAGCCCCCGCCGTCGTCATGAGCAGACCTTGCCGTCCTTCGGCACCGTGCCCTCCAGCAGATACGCGTTCACGGTGGAGTCGACACAGTCGCTCCCACTGCCGTACGCGCCGTGGCCCTCGCCCTTCCAGGTGAGCACGGTTCCCACGCCCTCGCCCAGCTCGTCCGCCATCCGCTGCGCGCCCTCGTACGGGGTGGCGGGGTCGCCGGTGTTGCCGATCACCAGGACCGGCGCGGCACCCGGCGCGCTCACCTCCGGGGTGTCGTGCTGACCGGGGACCGGCCAGTCGTGGCACCAGCCGGCCGTGTCCCAGCCGAGGAACGAGCCGAACACCGGCGATATCCGCTCGAACTCCGGCAGCAGTTCCCCCGTCTCGGCCGCCGTCATCCGCTGCTTGTCGTCCAGGCACGATATGGCCCGTTGCGAGTGGGTCGTCGTGCCGTACTTCCCCGACTCGTCCCGTTCGTTGTAGCCGTCGGCCAGCGCCAGCAGTTCCGAGCCGTCGCCCTCCTCGGCCGCCTCCAGGGCGCTGGTCAGCACCGGCCAGCTGGTCCGGCTGTACAGCGGGAGGACGATGCCGGTCAGCGCCAGCGACTGGGTCAGCTCCCGTCCCCGCGAGGACGTCGGCAGCGGCTCGGCGTCGATCCGCTCCAGCAGCTTCGCGATCTCACGCGACCCCTGCCCGGGGTCCCGGCCGGTGGACTTCAGGTAGTTGTCCAGCGCGCGCTGGAACCCGCGCGTCTGGTTCTCGGCGTGGCCCACCGTGTCGGCGCTCGGATCGACCACCGCGTCGAGGGTCAGCCGTCCCACCTTCTTCGGGAACAGATGGGCGTAGACGCCGCCGAGTTCGGTGCCGTAGGAGATCCCGAAGTAGGTGAGCCTGTCGTCGCCCAGAGCCTGCCGGATGCGGTCCATGTCACGGGCGGTGTCGGTGGTCGACACATGGGCCAGCAGCTCGCCGGCCGCCTCCTGGCACCCCTTCCCGAAGTCCGCCGCGTCCGCGAGGTACGCCTGCTCCTCGGCCGGGGTGTCCGGGGTGAGGTCCACCGACTCGGCCGCCTGGATCTCCTCGTCGTCCCGGCAGCGGATGCCCTCGCTGGCGGCCACCCCGCGCGGGTCCCAGCTCACCAGGTCGTACCGCTCGCGCAGCTGCGAGGCGGTGGTGGCGTAGGAGGGCAGCCCGGACACGCCCGAGCCGCCGGGGCCACCGAAGTTGAACAGCAGGGATCCGAGGCGGTCGTCCCCCGTGGCCTTCGCCCGGATCAGCGCCAGCCCGATCGTCCCGCCGTCCGGCTCCGACCAGTCGAGCGGTACCTCGAGCGTGCCGCACTGCCATTCCTCACCGGGTGCGGGCGTGTCCCCGGAGGCCTCGCAGCGCCCCCAGTCGATCGTCGTCCCGCCGCTCCTGTCCTGGCCGTCGGAGCCGTCGTCGGAGGAGCCGCTGCATCCTGCCGTCAGCAGCGCGGTACAGGCCGCCAGAGCCGTCCACCGTACGAAACGCGTCATGTGCACATTCCCCTCGCGGGCCGTCCGCACCGTGCGGCGGATGGCGGTCAAGCCATGGTAGGCAGCTCCCGTGTTCGCCACGGAAGCCTGTGGATAACCCTCCGAGCTGCTGTTTTGTGAAGCTTTTGGTGTCTGCTCGCCGCTGCCGGCTACAGGGCTTCCTTGCGGCTGAGGTGGTTGAAGGCCAGCCATCCCGGCAGAACCGGCAACCACAGGGTCAACAGCCGGAACAGCAGCACCGCCGGCGCGGCGACCTCGCTGGGCAGGCCGACCGCGATCAGACCGACCGTCAGGGTCGCCTCGACCGCACCCACACCACCCGGGGTGGGCGCCGCCGACCCCAGCGCGTTGCCCGCGAGGAAGACCACCGCCACGCCGGCGAGGCTGATCGACGTCGTCCCGTCGCCGAACGCCTGGACGGAGGCGTACAGACACAGCACGAAGCAGGCGGTCAGCAGCAGCATGCCACCGATGCCGGTGACCAGCTTCTGCGGACGTTGCAGCACATCGAGCATCCGCGGCACGACACCCGCGAAGAGCGACCGCACACGCGTGAAGAGGAACTTCCGCAGGAACGGCACCGAGGTCACCACCAGTACCAGCACCGCCACCGTCAGCAGACCCGCGATGACCGTACGGGACGGCGACAGCGAGGGCGTCTTCTCGGTACCGGTCAGATAGCCGAACGCCAGCAGCATCAGGATGTGGCAGCCCAGCCCGAAGAGCTGGGACGCGCCGACACTCGCCACCGCGAGCCCCGGCCGCACCCCGGCACGCTGGAGGAACCGGGTGTTCAGGGCGACACCGCCCACCGCCGCCGGGGCGACGATCTTCACGAAGGAACCGGCGACCTGCGCCGCCACCGTCCTGACGAACGGCACCCGCTCCGGCACGAACCCCAGCAGCGCCAGGGCGGCGGCGAAGTAGCTGGCGGCCGAGAACAGCACGGCCGCCGCCACCCAGCCCCACTCCGCGTTGGCGATCAGCGGCCCGAACTCGATGTGGGTGAGCTGCGTCAGCAGGAAGTATCCGCCGATGGCGCCGGCGATGAAACTGATCAGCGTGCGCGGACGCACCCGTTCGAGGCGGACCGGCTCGACCGGCGCCTGCGGCCTGATCCGCAGCACCTCGTGCCGGATCTGCGTGAGCAGGTCCTCCTCGCGGGCCTCCTCCAGCGCCTCGTCGATCGCCCGCTTCTCGGCCCGCTGTTCCGCGCGTACGGCCTTCTTGTCCGGCTTCCCGCCCTCGGGCTTCCCGTCGGCCGAGGCCCCCCCCACGTGGTCCGCGGCCTGCTCGGTGCGCAGCAGCTTGGCCTGTCGGGAGGCCTCCAGGACCGCCTCACGCTCGCGCTCCGCCCGCTCCCGGGCGAGCCTGCGCAGCGTCGCGCGCGTGGAGCGGCTCAGCGCGATCGGCTGGAGCATCGGCAGGCAGTCCGCCACGGCGTCGGGGCCGAGCACGCTCAGCGCGGAGGCCACCGCGCGTTCGGCGCCCACCCGGAGTCCCAGCGTCACCAGCAGCTGGGAGACGTCCATGCGCAGCAGCACCTCACCGGCCGCGATCTCCCCGATCCGCAGATCGGTGAGGATCACCGAGCCGGAACGGTCCACCAGGATCGCGTCGCCGACCAGCCTGCGGTGCGCGATCCGGCGGGACTGCAGCGCCCGCACCTGACGCCAGGCGCCGCGCAGCAGCTCGTCGGTGATCTCCTCGTCCGGCAGCGAGTCGAGGGTGTGCCCGCCGCTGTGCTCGTAGACGAGCATCACCGCGTCGGGGCCGAGCTCGGACATCGCGATCAGCTTCGGCGCGTTGGCACCGGCCGCGATGGCCGCGTACGCCAGCAGTGCCTCCTGCTCGAGTGCCTGGCGCAGGGACTGGAGACTGCTGCGGGTGGCGAAGCCGCGCAGGGTCAGATTGCGCCACGCGCGGTAGAAGAAGCCCTGTGCCTGCTGTTCGCGGTCGACCACCGTCACGTCCAGCGGCGGACCGTCCTCCAGGGTGACGAAGTACCGGCGGCCCCGGTCCCCGGTCTCGACGGCGTCCGGCGCCTCCTGGCGGGACGCGCTCACCGGATGGAAGCCGACCGTCCGCAGGCCCGCCATCAGGGTCTGTCCGGTGGGACGCACATTGGGCGAACCGACCGCATAGAGCGTGCCGTACGCGACGGTCCAGCCGAGCAGCACCGTCAGGATGACCGAGAACGGGGTCGTGTACCCGGTGACCAGCATGGAGAAGGCGTCGAGGAGCAGCACGACCCACAGCACCGCGCGCCATCTGGGCCTGCGGGACATGCCGACGGCCGTCATGTAGGCGATGACGGGTGCCAGATAGCCGTGCACCGGATCGGTGAGGGCGTGGACGCCGCCGGGGGAGGGCTGGGTCAGCGCCTCCTGGATCGAGCCGGGGGCCGCCCGCGCGACCCACAGATCGGTGGCGAGTGTCACTCCGTGCGCGAGGACGGCGGCGAGCACACCGTCCGCGATCCGCAGCCCGTCCCGTTTGATCAGCCGTTCGATGGCGAAGGCGACCGGTACGAGGAGGATCGCGATGCTGGAGGCCAGACCGGCGATCTTGATGAACAGGTCGGGCGCCTGACCGGTGCCCTTGGTGATGTCCTGTTCCAGCCCCGAGGTGGTGCCGTGGGCGAACGTGGCGATCGCCAGCAGCACCCCGATGGCGAGCATGCCCACCAGGAGCCGCATGAGATCGGACGGACGGTGTACGCGCGCGGGGAGCAGGGGTTCGTCGCCCTCCACCTCGTCGATGTGCGCCGGCTCGGTGCCGTCCTTGCCGTCCTTGCCGGCGGTGCCGTGGGTGTCCAGAGCGGCCTGCTTCCCGGTCCCGGCAGTCCTGGTGCCGGTGTCCTTGGTGTCGGCGTGCTGTGGATCGGCGCCGTGCGGATCGGCGCCCTGTGGGCCGGGGCGATCGGTACGACCGGTGTCCGGGCGCGACGAAGCGTCAGGGGCGCCCGCAGTGTCCCCTGGGTGCGCACCCTGCTCCGTCATCGCCTCTTCTTGATCTCGTATCACCGGTTCACCGCCCGCACGATGGTGGCATGCCGCACCGCCGCGCACGGGCAGCAGGGTCGACGTGCGGGGTCGCACAGTCTGCCCGACACATGGTTCCCCGGCGAGGCGTACGCACGCCCCGGTGCGCGTGACATCGCCGGTCGCGTTGTCGGTGGGGTGGTGCAGGATGAGCAGGATGAGCCAGCAGAGCCTTCCGTCCGACACCGGCCCGGAGTCCGCCGGTGCCCTGCCCGAGTACGCCGAGCGGGTCCTCGACGTGGCCGAGCGGATCCCGCCGGGGCGCGTCCTGACGTACGGCGACGTGGCCGAATGGCTGGAGGAGGGCGGGCCCCGACAGGTCGGGCGCGTGATGGCGCTCTACGGGGGAGCCGTCCCGTGGTGGAGGGTCGTCCGCGCGGACGGAGCGCTGCTGCCGGGCCACGAGCTGAGAGCCCTCGACCACTACCGCGCGGAGGGCACTCCCCTGAGGGAGGCGGGCCGGGCCGCCGAGCGGCACCTGCCACGCCTCGACATGAGGCTCGCGCGGTGGGACGGCGACGGGTCCCCGGAGGACGGCGGCAGGCTTCCGCCCTCGGACGTACCGCCGGGCGACCTGTGATCCACAGGGGGGAAACGGGGTACGTGCGTGCCATGACGTACGTTCGTGAGGCAAGTGACACGTGTGCCGCGTGTGCCGGGAGGGAAGAAACGGAAGCTCTGCTTCCGTACTCTCCGTCGGCGTAGCGTCAACCGCACGTGTCCCTCTCGACCCCGCGGCCATCGCCCTCCACACGCGGTGGAACGGCAACCAGCACACCCACCAGGACCGGCGAACCACGTGAGCTCCTCTTTCTCCACCAACGGCCTGTCGCACCCCCAGGTGCGGCGGGGGAACCGTGGCGCTCATCGACTGGTCCGTACCCCGCCGGCCCGTACATCTCCCCCTCGGCTGGACGCCGCACAGCGCTCCGTGGTTGACCACGGGACCGGACCGATGCTCGTCCTCGCAGGTCCGGGTACTGGGAAGACGACCACACTGGTCGAGTCGGTGGCTGCGCGCATCGCCCGGGGAGGCGATCCCGAACGCATCCTCGTGCTGACGTTCAGCCGCAGGGCGGCGGTCGAACTGCGCGACCGCATGGCCCTGCGCACGGGGGCCGCGCACGCCCCGCAGGCGACCACGTTCCACTCGCTGTGCTACGCCCTGATCCGCGCCCACCAGGACAGCGACCTCTTCGTCGAGCCGCTGCGGCTGCTGTCGGGCCCCGAACAGGACGTCACCGTCCGTGAGCTGCTCGCGGGCCAGATCGACCTGGAGCGCCTGGGCCTGGCGCATGTGCGCTGGCCGGACGAACTGCGCGCCTGCCTGACCACCCGCGGCTTCGCCGACGAGGTCCGCGCGGTGCTCGCCCGCAGCCGCGAGCTGGGCCTCGACCCCGACGCCCTGGACGCCTTCGCCCGCCGCATCGGACGCCCCGACTGGCGTGCCGCGTCCGCCTTCCTCGCCGAGTATCTCGACGTCCTCGACCTGCAGGGCGTCCTCGACTACGCCGAACTGGTCCACCGCGCGGTGCTCCTCGCCCGCCGCCCCGAGACCGCCCGGCAGCTCGCCGCGCGGTACGACGCCGTGTACGTGGACGAGTACCAGGACACCGACCCGGCGCAGGTACGGCTGCTGCAGGCGCTGGCCGGCGGCGGCCGTACCCTGGTCGCCCTCGGCGACCCGGACCAGTCGATCTACGCCTTCCGGGGCGCGGACGTGAACGGCATCCTGGACTTCCCCGACGCGTTCCCCCGCGCGGACGGCCGTCCGGCCCCGGTCGAGGTGCTGCGCGTCGCGCGCCGTTCCGGCGCGGCCCTGCTGGCCGCCACCCGCCTGGTCACCCAGCGCATGCCGCTGCCCCGCCTGCCCGCCGAGAAGGTCCGCGCCCACCGGGAGCTCACCCCGGTACGGGACGGTGGCCGGGTCGAGGTCCACACCTACCCGACCTCCGGCACGGAGCTGGACAACATCGCCGACATCCTGCGCAGGGCCCACCTGGAGGACGGTGTGGCCTGGCGGGACATGGCCGTCCTGGTGCGGGCCGGCTCCCGCACCCTCCCCGTCGTCCGCCGCGCCCTCACCTCGGCGGGCGTCCCGGTGGACGTCGACGGCAACGACCTTCCCCTGCGCCATGAACCGGCGGTGGCCCCACTGCTCACGGCCCTGCGAGCGGTGGCGACGGCGGAGGCGACGGAGACGGCCGACGGGCCGGAGGAGGCGCCGAATGCTTCGGGGCACGGGCAGGCGCAGGGGCGACGCTGCTGGCTCGACACCGAGACCGCGCTCACCCTGCTGGCCTCTCCTCTCGCCGGCATGGACGCCGCCGACCTGCGCCGCCTCGGCCGGGCCCTGCGCGAGGAGGAGCGGGCCGCGGGCAACGCGCTGCCGCCGCCCTCGGACGACCTCCTCGCGCGAGCGCTGGCCGAACCCGAGCGGCTGGTCGTGCACGACCCCACGTACGCGCGCGGAGCCCAGCGGCTCGGCACGCTGCTGCGCACGGCCCGCGAGCGCCTGGCGAACGGCGGCACCGCCGAGGAGGCGTTGTGGGACCTGTGGGACGGCACCCCGTGGCCGACGCGCCTGGAACGCTCCGCCCGCCGTGGCGGCGCGGCCGGACGCAACGCCGACCGGGACCTCGACGCGGTGTGCGCCCTGTTCGCGACCGCCGCCCGCGCGGAGGAACGCACCGGGGGCCGCGGTGCCCTGAACTTCCTGGAGGAGATCGACGCCGAGGACATCGCCGCCGACACCCTCACCCGCCGCGCCGTGCGCCCCGACGCCGTACGCCTGATGACCGCGCACCGCGCGAAGGGCCTGGAGTGGCGGCTGGTCGTCGTGGCCGGTGTCCAGGAGGGCCTGTGGCCCGACCTGCGCCGCCGGGGCTCCCTGCTGGAGGCCGACCGCATCGGCCGCGACGGGCTCGCCGAACCGCTCACCCCCGGCGCGCTCCTCGCCGAGGAACGCCGCCTGTTCTACGTCGCCGCCACCCGTGCGCGTGAACGGCTCGTCGTGACGGCCGTGAAGGCCCCCGCCGACGACGGCGACCAGCCCTCCCGCTTCCTGACCGAACTCGGCGTCGAGCCCAAGGACGTCACCGGGCGCCCGCGCCGCCCGCTGTCCGTCGCCGCGCTCGTCGCCGAGCTGCGCGCCACCACCGTCGACCCGCGCGTCTCCGACACCCTCAGGGAGGCCGCCGCCCGCAGGCTCGCCCGGCTCGCCGCCCTCGCCGACGAGGACGGCCGCCCCCTGGTGCCGTCCGCGCACCCCTACCGCTGGTGGGGCATGTACGAGCCCACCCGGAGCAAGGTGCCGCTGCGCAGCCGCGACCAGCCCGTCGTGCTCTCCGGCAGCGCCCTCGACCAGCTTGCCCACACCTGCGCCCTGCAGTGGTTCCTCGGCAGGGAGGTGAAGGCCGACGCCCCCGCGACCGCCGCCCAGGGCTTCGGCAACGTGGTGCACGTCCTCGCCGACGAAGTGGCCTCCGGACACACCCCGGCCGACCTCGCCGTCCTCATGGAACGGCTCGACTCCGTGTGGAACGCGCTCGCCTTCGACGCGCCGTGGAAGTCCCAGCAGGAGAAGCAGAACGCGCGCGTGGCACTCGAACGCTTTCTGCAATGGCACGTCATGGACCGCACCGGCCGCACCCCGGTGGCCAGCGAGCACGACTTCGACGTCCGCCTCGAAGCAGGCGACTACGAGGTCCGCATCCGCGGCCAGATGGACCGCGTCGAAGCGGACGGCGAGGGCCGCGCCTACGTCGTCGACTTCAAGACCGGCAAGCACGCCCCCAGCTCCGCCGAGGTGGCCCGCCACCCCCAGCTCGCCGTCTACCAGCTCGCCGTGCAGGAGGGTGCCGTCGACGAGGCGTTCGACGGCTCCCGTCCCCGGACGGGCGGCGCCGAACTGGTCCAGCTGCGCCAGCCCGCCGCCAAGCGGGACGGCGGAGAGACCCTGCCCAAGGTGCAGGCCCAGGAGTCGCTGGAGGGAGAGCGGGGGGAGTGGGTCGGTGACCTGCTCGCCACGGCCGCCGGGAAGGTCCTCGACGAACGTTTCACCCCGAGCGCGGGCCAGCACTGCACCCACTGCGCATTCCGCGCCTCGTGCAGCGCCCGCCCCGAGGGGCGGCACGTGATCGAGTGAGTGGTCCGGTGGGGTCCGCCAGGCCGGCGGGGCGCACCGGCGACCGGCGTGACGCATCGCACCACCCGTGCCGACCTGCGGTTCTCCGGCCGCTGAAGGGCGGTACGGCCTTTTTGTCAGTGGCCGCCGCTAACCTCTGCATGTGCATGCACGCATCAGCGATCCCGAGCAGCTCAAGGAGCTCCTCGGGATCCCCTTCACCCCCGAGCAGACGGCCTGCATCATCGCGCCGCCCGCTCCCCAGGTGATCGTGGCCGGAGCCGGTTCCGGCAAGACGACGGTGATGGCGGCACGCGTGGTGTGGCTGGTCGGCACCGGCCAGGTCGCCCCCGAACAGGTACTCGGCCTCACCTTCACCAACAAGGCCGCCGGTGAACTCGCCGAACGCGTCCGCAAGGCGCTGGTCAAGGCAGGCGTCACCGATCCGGACACCATCGACCCCGACAACCCGCCGGGCGAACCGGTGATCTCCACCTACCACGCCTTCGCGGGCCGGCTCCTGACCGACCACGGGCTGCGCATCGGCCTCGAACCGACCTCCCGCCTCCTCGCCGACGCCACCCGCTACCAGCTCGCCGCGCGGGTGCTGCGCGAGGCCCCCGGCCCGTACCCCGCCCTCACCCGCTCCTTCCCCGACCTGGTCGGCGACCTCCTCACCCTCGACGGCGAACTCTCCGAGCACCTCGTGCGGCCCGAGGACCTGCGCGGCCACGACACCGAGCTGCTACGCACCCTGGAGAACACCAAGCTCACCAACGCCGACCTGCGCAAAGTGCCCGAAGCGGCCGCCGCACGGCGCGAACTCGCCGACCTCGTCCTGCGCTACCGGGCCGCCAAACGCGAGCGCGACCTGCTCGACTTCGGCGACCAGATCGCCCTCTCGGCGCGGCTCGGCCGGATCCCCGAGGTGGGCCGCGTCCTGCGCGACGAGTTCCGTGTGGTCCTCCTCGACGAGTACCAGGACACCTCGGTCGCCCAGCGCGTCCTCCTCGCCGGCCTGTTCGGCGGCGGCACCGGCCACCCGGTGACCGCCGTGGGCGACCCCTGCCAGGCGATCTACGGCTGGCGCGGCGCCTCCGTCGCCAACCTCGACGACTTTCCCCAGCACTTCGCGCGGGCCGACGGCGGCCCCGCCACCCGCCAGTCGCTCAGCGAGAACCGCCGCAGCGGCGGCCGCCTGCTGGACCTCGCCAACGGCCTCGCCGAGCCCCTGCGGGCCATGCACGCGGGCGTGGAGGCCCTCCGCCCGGCGCCGGGAGCCGAACGGGACGGCACCGTGCGCTGCGCCCTGCTGCACACCCACGCCGAGGAACTCGACTGGATCGCCGACTCCATCGCCCACCTCGTACGCACCGGCACGGCGCCCGGCGAGATCGCCGTCCTGTGCCGCACGGCGACCGACTTCGCCGAGATCCAGAGCGTCCTCGTCGCCCGGGACGTCCCCGTCGAGGTCGTCGGCCTGTCCGGGCTGCTGCACCTGCCCGAGATCGCCGACCTGGTCGCCGTCTGCGAGGTCCTCCAGGACCCCGGTGCCAACGCCTCACTCGTCCGCCTGCTGACCGGGCCGCGCTGGCGCATCGGCCCGCGCGACCTCGCCCTCCTCGGCCGCCGCGCGCGCCTGCTCGTGTCCCACGCGCGCGTGGACGGCGAGGACGACCCCGACCGCCGTCTCGCCCGGGCCGTCGAGGGGACCGACCCGTCCGAGGTGATCTCGCTCGCCGACGCCCTCGACACGTTCCTGGAAACCCCGTTCGACGGCCACGGGGACGACGACGGGCTGCCCTTCTCGCCGGACGCGCGCGTACGGTTCGCCCGGCTGGCCACCGAACTGCGCGACCTGCGCCGCTCCCTGGCCGACCCGCTGATGGACGTCCTGCACCGCGTCCTCGCCGTCACCGGCCTCGAGATCGAACTGTCGGCGTCCCCGCACGCCCTGGCCGCCCGCCGCCGCGAGACGCTGTCCAACTTCCTGGACATCGCCGCCTCCTTCGCCGCCGGGGACGGCGAGGCGACCCTGCTCGCCTTCCTGGGCTTCCTGCGCACCGCCGCCCAGTACGAGAAGGGCCTCGACAACGCGCTGCCCGGCGGCGAGAACACCGTCAAGGTGCTCACCGCGCACAAGTCCAAGGGTCTGGAGTGGGACGTCGTGGCCGTCCCCGGACTGGTCGCCGGCACCTTCCCCAGCGGCCAGGGCCGCGAGAAGTGGACCGCGCAGGGCAAGGTGCTGCCGCACGGGCTGCGCGGCGACGCCGACACCCTGCCCGACATCGCATCCTGGGACTCCCGGGGCCTGAAGGCCTTCCACGAGGCGATGAAGGACCACCAGCACACCGAGGAGCTCCGCCTCGGCTACGTCACCTTCACCCGTCCCCGCTCGCTGCTGCTCGGCTCCGGACACTGGTGGGGGCCCTCGCAGAAGAAACCGCGCGGGCCGTCCGCGTTCCTCCAGGCCCTCCACGACCACTGCGCCGCCGGGTACGGCGAGACCGAGGCCTGGGCCGACGAGCCCGCCGAGGACGACGAGAACCCCGCCCTGCAGCGGGCCGGTCAGGACCAGATGTGGCCCCTCCCGCTGGACGACGACGCCCTCGCCCGCCGCCGCGCCGCCGCCGACACCGTCCTGGCCCACCTCGAGAGCCTCGCCGGCCACCCCGACGACCGCCCCCCGGCCGTACACGCCCAGGACGCGTACGACGACCCGGACTGGCCCCCTCCCCCGGACGACGAGGACCTCCCGCCCGACGTCGTCGACCCCCTCGCCGACGACGTGGCCGGCGAGGACGACTGGGACTCCTGGACCGCAGACCGCCCCACGGACGGCCTGCCCATCGACGGCCTGCCCATCGACGGCCTGCCCATCGACGGCCTGCCCATCGACGGCCTGCCCATCGACGGCCTGCCCATCGACGGCCTGCCGGCCGGCCGTCCCGCCGACCGCCGTCCCACCGTCCCGCACCAGGCGACGGCCCCGGAGCCCACCGGGTCCCCCGGCACCCCGGAACCCGCTCCGCGCCCGGATTCCGCAGTCCCCGACCCCGCGGCCCCCGACCTCCGGGCGGAGCCCGCCGCGCCCCGCCTCACCCCGGAGGAGGCCCGTACCGTCGCCTCCTGGGACCGCGACCTCGACGCCCTCGCCGGCGAACTGCTGCGCGCCCGCGACAGCGTCACCGAGGTCCTGCTGCCCGCGTCGCTCACCGCGTCCCAACTGCTGCGGCTGGCCGCCGACCCGGACGGCTTCGCGCGGGAACTGGCCCGCCCCATGCCCCGCCCGCCGCAGCCCGCCGCCCGCCGCGGCACCCGCTTCCACGCCTGGGTCGAGGCCCGCTTCGAGGCACTGACGCTGCCCCTGCTCGAACCGGACGACCTCCCGGGCAGCGAGGCCGAGATCGCCGACGAGCACGACCTCGCCGCCCTCAAGGACGCCTTCGAGCGCACCGAGTACGCCCATCGCACGCCCTACCGCGTGGAGGCCCCTTTCCAGCTGGCGATCGCCGGCCGGGTCGTCCGCGGCCGCATCGACGCCGTCTACCGGCAGGACGACAGCGACGCGGGCGAAAACGGCACCGGCGCCGGGACGACGTACGAGATCGTCGACTGGAAGACCGGCCGCGGCCGCACCGCCGACCCGCTCCAGCTCGCCGTCTACCGGCTCGCGTGGGCCGAGCAGCAGGGCATCCCCCTGGAGTCGGTCACCGCCGCCTTCCTGTACGTACGCACCGGCGAGGTCGTACGCCACGACGCGCTGCCGGACCGCGCGGCCATCGAACGGCTGCTCCTGGAGGAACCGTCCGGCGACGCACCGGGCGGTACACCGGGTGATACGCCCGGTGAGATACCGCACTTCGAGGACACCCCCGCGGGCCGATAGGCTCGAAACCATGAGCCAGCCCGTTGACAGTGCCGTCAGCGCCGTCCGTACGTACGTCGAACAGCACAGTGCCGCCTTCCTCGACGACCTCACCGAGTGGCTGCGCATCCCCTCGGTGTCGGCCCGCCCCGATCACGCACCCGACGTGCGCCGCAGCGCCGACTGGCTCGCCGCCGCACTCACCGCGACCGGCTTCCCGACCGCCGAGGTCCGGCCGACCCCGGGCGCCCCCGCCGGCCACGCCGAATGGCCCTCCGCGGACCCCGGGGCACCCACCGTCCTGGTCCACGGCCACCACGACGTGCAGCCCGCCGTCCGCGAGGACGGCCGGCACAGCGAACCCTTCGAACCCGTCGTCCGGGACGACCGGCTGTACGCCCGCGGGGCGGCCGACGACAAGGGCCGGGTGTTCTTCCACACCCTCGGCGTCCGGGCCCACCTCGCCACGACCGGCCGTACCGCCCCCGCAGTGCACCTGAAACTGCTGATCGAGGGCGAGGAGGAATCCGGCTCACCCCACTTCCGGGCCCTCGTCGAGCGGCACACGGACCGGCTCGCCGCCGACGTGGTGATCGTCTCCGACACCGGGATGTGGTCCGAGGACACCCCCACCGTGTGCACCGGCATGCGGGGCCTCGCCGAATGCGAGATCCGGCTGCACGGCCCGGACCAGGACATCCACTCCGGTGCCTTCGGCGGCGCGGTGCCCAACCCGGTCACCGCCGTCGCCCGCCTGGTCGCCGCGCTGCACGACGAGCACGCGCGCGTGGCGGTCCCGGGCTTCTACGACGGTGTCGTCGAACTCACCGACCGCGAACGCGAACTCTTCGCCGAGCTGCCCTTCGACGAGCGGGAGTGGCTGCGCGCCGCCTCCTCCCACGCCACCGGCGGCGAGGCCGGATACAGCACCCTGGAGCGCCGGCCCAAGCCTCCCACCCGCCCCACCGCGGAGGCCAACGGCATCGACGGCGGCCACCAGGGCCCCGGCAGCAAGACGATCATCCCGTCCTCCGCCATGGTCGAACTGTCCTTCCGGCTGGCCGCGGGCCAGGACCCCGGCCACATCGAGAAAGCCGTCCGCGACTGGGTGGCCGGGCAGATCCCCGACGGCATCCGCTGCGAGACCGCCTTCAGCCCCGCCACCCGTCCGTGCCTGACCCCGCTGGACCATCCGGCCCTCGAGTCCGTGACCCGCGCCATGGGCCGCGCCTTCGGCACACCCGTCCGCTTCACGCGCGAGGGCGGTTCCGGACCGGCCGCCGACCTCCAGGACGTGCTCGGCGCCCCCGTGCTCTTCCTCGGCATCTCCGTCCCGTCCGACGGATGGCACGCCCCCGACGAGAAGGTCGAACCGGACCTGCTCCTCAAGGGCGCCGAAGCCGCCGCACACCTCTGGGACGACCTCGCCCAGCACTGGCGGCGCGTGCCCTGAACGCTCTCAGGCCGTCCGACCCCGGCCGCCCGCGCGGGGCACACTGGAAGCACCCCGCCGCCGCGCGCGCCGCCGGGCCCGGCCTTCTCCCGCCGTACGACCCGACCGCCGACCGCCGATCCCATCCGTTTCACCGGGGGAGTTGGAAGCACCCGTGACCACCTGGACCGACCACACCGCCGACCGCCCCGTCTCGCTCACCGCCCCGAGCGGCATCGACCGCGCCGCCCACCACCGGCTCGACGAAGCATGGCTCGCGGCGGCCTGGAGCCACCCCTCGACGCGCTGCTTCGTGGTCTCCGGCGGCCAGGTCCTCATCGACGAGACGGCCGACGGCCGCACCGAACTCGTCATGACACCCTCCTTCGAGGCACCGCTCACCGAAGCACACCGCTACTTCCTGGGCATCGACGAGGACGGCGTCAGCTACTTCGCCCTGCAGAAGGACGCCCTGCCCGGACGTATGGACGACTCCGCCCGCCCGGCCGGGCTGCGTGAGGCGGGCCTGCTCCTGTCACCCCGCGACGCGGGCCTGATGGTGCACGCGGTCGCCCTGGAGAACTGGCAGCGTCTGCACCGCTTCTGCTCCCGCTGCGGCGAGCGCACCGTCATCGCCGCCGCAGGCCACATCCGTCGCTGCCCGGCCTGCGGCGCCGAGCACTACCCGCGTACCGACCCCGCGGTGATCATGTCCGTCGTCGACGACCAGGACCGCATCCTGCTCGGCCGCCAGGTCCACTGGCCCGAGGGCCGCTTCTCGACGCTCGCCGGCTTCGTCGAGCCGGGGGAGGCCATCGAGCAGTCGGTGCGCCGCGAGGTCCACGAGGAGGTCGGCATCAGCGTCGGCGAGGTCGAGTACATCGCCAGCCAGCCCTGGCCGTTCCCCTCCAGCCTCATGCTGGGCTTCGTCGCCCGCGCCACCTCGACCGACATCGACGTCGACGGGGACGAGATCCACGAGGCCCGCTGGTTCTCCCGGGACGAACTGGGCGCAGCCTTCGAGTCCGGCGAGGTGCTCCCGCCCTACGGCATCTCGATCGCGGCCCGCCTGATCGAGCGCTGGTACGGCAAGCCCCTCCCGACCCGCGGCGCCTTCTGACACACGGAAGCGGGGTGGGCGTCCCCCGACCAAGGACGCCCACCCCGCTCCGGGTGACCGCTCGCTCGGACGCCGATCTTCTGCTTCACCTGCGCCGACGACGGGTTGGTGAGCGTCGGGCCGTCCGCGAAGAGCACAGTGGGGAAGGCCGTAAGGCTCCGTTCCGTGCACTCCTACGCCGTTGCCAAGGAGTCAGCGGAAGCCTGTGGCCAGGCGCTACGCCGCAGCCGGCTGGAGTACGGGCCGGCCTGAAGACCCCTGAAACCGTGGCAGGATCCGAGCCGGTAGGACCTGGCTGTCGGCAAGCACTGGTCAGGGGGTCATACTCCACCCCTCCGCCGCCGCGCTCTGCCGTGCGCTGGTGCCGTGGGAGAACCGTCGGCGAAACTCAGTAGTGGTTCGGCCCAGCTCTGCATACGTTCGGCCGCATGGCTGACGACTGCTTCGCGCATCCACGACTCGCCGCAATCCAGGATCCGCTCGACCCCGACCGCAGCGACCTCGACGCGTACCTGCAGATGGCAGACGAGTTCGAGGCACAACGAGTACTGGATATCGGCTGCGGCACAGGGGTGTTCGCACTTCTCCTGGCCGACCGTGGGATCGAGGTCGTCGGCGTGGATCCCGCCCGGGCGTCCATCGACGTCGCTCGGGCCGAACCGGGAAGTGAGCGAGTGCGCTGGATCTGCGGTGACGCGACAGACCTTCCACCGCTGCAGTTCGACCTCGCGACGATGACAGCGAACGTCGCCCAGGCCATCGCCGATCCGCAGACATGGCAGAAGACGCTACGGGGAGCCCATGAAGCACTGCGGCCTGGCGGGCATCTGGTCTTCGAGACGCGCGATCCGGCCAGACGCGCCTGGGAGGAGTGGACTCGCGAGAACTCCTACCGCGTGACCGGGATACCAGGCGTCGGCTCCGTCGAGAGCTGGGTTCAGCTGGTTGAGGTGAGCCTGCCTCTGGTGACGTTCCGCTGGACCTACGGGTTCGCAGTGGACGGACAGGTGCTGACGTCGGACTCGACGCTGCGTTTCCGCGAGCGGGAGGAAGTCGAGCGGGACCTGGTCGCGCACGGATACGTGGTGGATGACGTTCGCGATGCGCCCGACCGCCCGGGAAGAGAGTTCGTCTTCCTGGCGCGACGTCCGTGATCTTCGGTGATCCACTCCGCTCGAACTCCGATGACTCACGCCCAAGGTTCCACGGCACAGCACAACGACCGTGGCGCAGCGTGACCAGCAGCGGACGTCTCGAAGACCAAGGCGAGCACTCGCAGCCTGTTTGCAAGCGCTTCTCTGGGCTCCACCGGACGGACGAGAAGTGGCTCCACGGCGTACGAAGTCGATCCGGCCCACCGCTGAGCGGACGGAGGTGCTGGGCGCTGGTCCGACAACGGCTCCGCCGCCTCCTCGGATCCCTCGGAGAGATCGGTGGAGCGGTGGGAAGACGCCGGTAGGGTGGGCCGTTGTGGACACGGGGGCAGGAAACGAGAT
This sequence comes from Streptomyces sp. NPDC058632, assembly GCF_042717095.1. Lineage (NCBI taxonomy): Bacteria > Bacillati > Actinomycetota > Actinomycetes > Kitasatosporales > Streptomycetaceae > Streptomyces > Streptomyces sp. NPDC058632. The sequence continues at coordinate 58,106 of NZ_JBHXQZ010000047.1, forward strand.
GGTTGCCGTCCCGTCGGGGCGGGTGACGCTGTCGGACCGGCGGACGCAGAGCAATTGGCCGGTCGAGGTCGCGCCGTTCCAGATGTCGGCGTTCCCGGTCACTCAGTCCTGGTACGCACTGATCACAGGCCGGCGGCCGAGTGGCACGCAAGGCGAGCGGCTGCCGGTTGAGGGTGTTTCGTGGTGGGACGCGGTCCAGTTCTGTAACGCCTTGTCCCGGCGCGAGGGACTGACGCCCGCGTATGACCTGTGCGTCGACGACGAGACGGCCGAATGGGACGCCTCCGCAGACGGGTACCGGCTGCCGACCGAGGCCGAATGGGAGCACGCCTGTCGTGCGGGGACCACTGGCGCGCGGTACGGCCGGCTCGACGAGGTCGCCTGGTACCAAGGCAACTCTGATGGGCGGATCCATGCTGTCGGCGGCAGGCAGCCCAACGCATGGGGTCTGTACGACATGCTGGGCAATGTGTGGGACTGGTGCTGGGACGTCTACGACGCCGAGGTGTATGGCACCTACCGGGTGCTCCGTGGTGGTGGATGGGCCGACGAGCACTGGAGCTGCCGGGCGTCGGTGCGGCGGCGCAGCCACCCGACCTTCCGGATCGACGACGTGGGATTCCGCGTCGCGCGCTCCACACTGTGTTCCACGGGCCCGTACGGCGCAGCAGACGCCACGCCGTAGCCTCGGTGACCTCAGCTCGGGCGGTGGCAAGGAACTGTTCCTTCACCTCCTGCGAGACGCCGAGCGCAGACAGGATCAGATCGAGGTCCCGCACCGTGGGCGGGGTCCGGCCGTTCTCGACCTTCGAGGGCTTCCCTGCGGACATGGAGGCCCTGCGGGCAGCAAGGTCAAGATCCTCGGCTTTCCGGAACGGGAAAGCCGCCCCGCTCGGAGCCCCGGCGGGTGCGGATGGCGGGCCTGGTTCGGCCGATGCAGCCCAGGGCACACAGAACCCCCGAGCAGCGTCAGGCCGGTCGGGGGTTGCGCGTAGCGGGAGTCAGGCGCTGAGTGCCTGCTTCACCTGGGCAAGGCTCGGGTTCGTCATGACGACCTCAGAGCCTCCCCGGGTGGGAACCACCAGAACCGTTGGGACCGTCTGGTTGCCCCCGTTCGCCTTCTCGACGAAGGCCGCGGAGGCCGGGTCCTGCTCGATGTTGATCTCGGTGTACGCGATCCCCTCGCGGTCCATCTGGCCCTTCAGACGGCGGCAGTAGCCGCACCACGTGGTGCTGTACATCGTCACAGTGCCCGGCATGTCTCTCGCGCTCCTTCGGCGACTCGGGAAAGTCCTCGCTGAGGGAGGAACGTACTTGAAAGCGCCACCATTCCCAGGGGCCGTGGCCCGCCCACCTGTGTGACGTGAGGGTCGCCCCCCTGCGTGATGCGATGCCTGCCGCATCAGTACGACTGCGAGGCCCTGCCTGTGGACAACCGGCTCAGCCGTCTCCGGCGACCTGGCAGCATGGCCGTGTGACAGCAGCAACGCACTCCCCTCTCTTCCCGCAGGTACCGGACTCGGCCGACGCGGTGCTCGAAGGGCTCGACCCCGAGCAGCGCGAGGTCGCCACCGCCCTGCACGGCCCGGTGTGTGTGCTGGCGGGCGCCGGTACCGGCAAGACCAGGGCGATCACCCACCGGATCGCCTACGGGGTGCGCGCCGGGATCCTCCAGCCCTCCAGCGTGCTCGCCGTCACCTTCACCCACCGCGCCGCCGGGGAGATGCGCGGTCGGCTGCGCCAGCTCGGCGCCGTAGGGGTCCAGGCCCGCACCTTCCACTCGGCGGCGCTCCGCCAGCTCCAGTACTTCTGGCCGAAAGCGGTCGGTGGTTCCCTGCCCCGGCTGGTCGACCGCAAGATCCAGCTCGTCGCCGACGCGGCCGCCGCCTGCCGCATCCGGCTCGACCGGGGCGAGCTGCGGGACGTCACCGCCGAGATCGAATGGTCCAAGGTCACCCAGACCGTCCCCGCCGACTACCCGCCCGCCGCTGCCAGGGCCGCGCGGGAGGCGACCCGTGACCCCGCCGAGATCGCCCAGCTCTACGCCGCCTACGAGGACCTCAAGCGGGAGCGGGGGGTCATCGACTTCGAGGACGTGCTGCTGCTCACCGTGGCAGTGCTCCAGGACCGTCAGGACATCGCGGAACAGGTCCGCGCCCAGTACCAGCACTTCGTCGTCGACGAGTACCAGGACGTCAGCCCGCTCCAGCAGCGGCTGCTGGAGCTCTGGCTCGGCGACCGGGAGAACCTGTGCGTGGTCGGCGACGCCAGTCAGACGATCTACTCGTTCACGGGCGCAACCCCCGACCACCTGCTCGACTTCCGCACCAGGCATCCAGGTGCCACCGTCGTGAAACTGGTCCGCGACTACCGCTCGACCCCCCAGGTGGTCCGCCTCGCCAACGGGCTGCTCGCCCAGGCGCGCGGCCGTGCCGCCGACCACCGGCTGGAACTCGTCTCCCAGCGCGGCCCGGGGCCCGACCCCGTCTTCACCGAGTACACCGACGAACCCGCGGAGGCCGAGGGCGCCGCGCGCCGGATCGGCGAACTGATCGGAACCGGTGTCCGGGCCAGTGAGATCGCCGTGCTGTTCCGCACGAACTCCCAGTCCGAGACCTACGAGCAGGCCCTCGCGGACGCCGGGGTCCCGTACCAGCTGCGGGGTGCCGAGCGCTTCTTCGACCGCCCGGAGGTGCGCAGGGCGAGCAGCGCCCTGCGCGCGGCGGCCCGCTTCGGCGGCAACGACAGCCTCCTCGACGACGTGGTCGACCTGCCCTCCCAGGTGCGCGCCGTGCTGTCGGGCGAAGGCTGGACGGCGCAGCCGCCGGCGGGCTCGGGGGCGGTGCGGGAGCGCTGGGAGTCCTTGGCCGCTCTGGTGAACCTCGCCCAGGACTTCACCGCCGCGAGGCCCGGCGCCACCCTCACCGATCTCGTCGCCGAGCTCGACGAGCGGGCCGGTGCCCAGCACGCCCCGACCGTGCAGGGCGTCACGCTCGCGTCGCTGCACTCGGCCAAGGGACTCGAGTGGGACGTCGTCTTCCTGGTCGGTGTCGCCGAGGGCATGATGCCGATCACCTACGCAAAGACCGACGAGCAGATCGAGGAGGAGCGTCGTCTCCTCTATGTAGGTGTCACCCGGGCACGGGAACGCCTCCATGTCTCCTGGTCGCTCGCCCGCTCGCCCGGCGGCCGGGCGAGCCGCCGGCCCAGCCGTTTTCTGCACGGGCTGCGTTCCGGCTCGCCCACCGCGGCCGGCCGGAGCGGCGCGGGAGGCGCCGGAGGTGTGGAGCGCGGTGTGGCCGGGCCGGTGGCCGCCGCTGTGGCCCCGAGTCCGGGACGCAGACAGCGCAGCCCCGCCCGCTGCCGGGTCTGCGGACGCACGTTGACGGACGCGGGCGAGATGAAGCTGATGCGCTGCGAGGACTGTCCCTCCGACATGGACGAGGGCGTTTACGAGCGGCTGCACGACTGGCGTGGTGAGCAGGCGCGGCGCAGCGGGCAGCCCGCGTTCTGCGTCTTCACCGACAAGACGTTGATGGCCATCGCCGAGACCGTCCCCGAGGACGGGCCGGGGCTCGCCCGCATCCCCGGTGTGGGCAAGCGCAAGCTGGACCGCTACGGGGCCGACGTACTGGCCATCTGCGCAGGCAGGGACGGAGCGGAGGGCAAGAAACAGGACTGATTCCAACTCGTCGAGAAAATAGTTTGCGCATGCCCCAGGAATCCCCATAGGTTCTTAGACACGAGAACAGCGGCCTTCTCGGAGGCCCTGATTCCGTGTTGTACTTGCATATCCGTTGGACCGGCTGACCCCGGTCCCCCGATGCGCCGAGAGGAGGCGAGTCCTGTGATCAGCATCAACACCAGCTCCGTCGTCAAAATGACCGATCGCTCGGCCGCCTCCCTGTGCATGCTCGGCGCCTCGAATCAGGGCACCGGTCTGTCCGGCATCCCTGCCGCACGTCCGGCGTCCTCCGTTGCTCCCGCGGGCCTTGCCCTCCGTGAGCGCGATGAGCGACCGATCAAGGCACTGGAAGCGGTAGAGGCACAGGCGAAGGCCTATGCCTTCGCGGCGGCCGGTGCCGGATTCCGGAAGCAGACGACGCAGCACCACCTGATGTGGGCCTTCCGTGGGCCAGAACCCTGGAGCGATCCAGCCTGATTCGATCAGGCCGGCGCCTTCAGGGCCGCGGAACCCCATCCGGGATCCGCGGCCCTTCTGTTTGTCCCCGAACGGGGACGACGGACCGAAGCGCCTCGGGACAAGAGCAAGAACCCGGTACCAGCCGCTACCCGGCCCACCGGCCGGAAACGACCAGACGAGGAAGACGAACCGTGCAACTCGAAGCGCACGCCCCGTCCGTACCGCCTTCCGACACGATCCCCAAGCCCGGCTCCACGGAGGAACCGACCTTGACTCCGCTCACCGCGCTCACCGCGCTCGACGACGCCATCGAGAACCTCGGCGTACCCGTCCCCTGCCGTTCCTACGACCCGGAGGTCTTCTTCGCCGAGTCGCCGGCGGACGTCGAGTACGCCAAGTCCCTCTGCCGCACCTGCCCGCTGATGGAGGCCTGCCTCGCCGGCGCCAAGGAGCGGCGTGAGCCGTGGGGTGTCTGGGGCGGCGAGCTGTTCGTCCAGGGTGTCGTGGTCGCCCGGAAGCGGCCGCGTGGCCGCCCGCGGAAGAACCCGGTCACGGTATGAACACCTCAGGAACGATCGACCGCCCCCTCACGCACGACCCCCAGAAGCAGGCCCCGATGATGCCGTCCGCAGACGAGCCCGCAGGCTCCGCGACCGAAGACTTCACCACCCGCGGCGCGAACGACTCGCGCCAGAACAGGACCCGAGAGATGCAACTCATCCCAGAAGCCCTGGCCCGTGCGCATATGCACGAGCGCCTGCAAGAGGCCGAGCGGGAACGCCGGGTCGCACACCTGGTGACCGCTCGCCGGATGCAGCGCCGCGCCGAGCGCGCCTCCAGGCGCGCCCGCCGCGCGCTCGCCATGGCCGTCATGCAGTAATCGGTCCGACCGATCCAATGACCCGATCCGACGGATCAAGCTGATCCAGCCCGCGTCGTGGCTCTTCCCGCGGGGGCCGGTCCGTGCCAG
>NZ_JBHXQZ010000048.1:0-61044 GCF_042717095.1 Streptomyces sp. NPDC058632
GGCCGCACGGGCCGGATCAGCCGTTGACCGCCGGGATCACGTGGGTCCCGTACACGTCGATCACTTTTTCCGGGGCGTCGTGCATGTCGTAGACGGCGAACTGGTCGACGCCCAGGGCGCGGAGCGCCTTCAGCTTCCCGACGTGCTGCTCCACCGTGCCGATCAGGCAGAACCGGTCGACGATCCGGTCGGGCACGAACGCGGTGTCGGGGTTGCCGCTGCGGCCGTGGTGGGCGTAGTCGTACTCCTGGCGGGAGGCGATGTAGTCGGTCAGTTCGTGCGGGACGACGCCGCTGTCGGTACCGTACCGGGCGACCAGGTCGGCGACGTGGTTGCCGACCATCCCGCCGAACCAGCGGCACTGCTCGCGCGCGTGGGCGAGGGCCTCCGGGGAGTCGTCCTCGGTGACGTAGGCCGGGGCGGCGACGCAGACGGTCACCTCGGCGGGGTCGCGACCGGCGGCGACGGCGGCGTCCTTGACGGCCTTGACCATGGTCTCGGTGAGATAGGGGTCGGCGAGCTGGAGGATGAACCCGTCGGCCTCCTCCCCGGCCATCTTCAGCGCCTTCGGCCCGTACGCGGCCATCCACACGGGGAGGCGGGAGCCCTCCCCGATCCAGGGGAAGCGGACGACGGTGCCGCCGCCGAGGTCTGCCTCCCCGCCCTCGGCGAGGGTGCGGATGACCTTCATGGCCTCGCTCATGCGGGCCAGGGTGTTGGGGGCGCGGCCGGCGACCCGCATCGCGGAGTCGCCCCGGCCGATGCCGCAGACGGTGCGGTTGCCGAACATGTCGTTGAGGGTGGCGAAGGTGGAGGCGGTGACCTCCCAGGCGCGGGTGCCCGGGTTGGTGACCATCGGGCCGACGGTGAGCGTCGTCGTGCGGGCGAGGATCTGGCTGTGGATGACGAAGGGTTCCTGCCAGAGCACGGCGGAGTCGAAGGTCCAGCCGTGGGTGAAGCCGGCCTGTTCGGCGCGCTTCATCAGGTCGACGACCCGCGAGGCCGGCGGGTCGGTCTGCAGAACGAGTCCGAAGTCCATCCGTGCTGCTCCTAGGTGAGGTACTGGCAGGTGGACCGCGGGGTGTAGACGCCGTGACCCGCGCGGCCGGTGTACTCCCGTTCGGTGATGACGGGTTCACCGCGCGAGAGGACGGTCTCGACGCGGCCGGTGACGCGCTTGCCCTCGTAGGCCGAGTAGTCGACGTTCATGTGGTGGGTCGCGGCGGAGATGACCTGCTCGGCGTGCGGGTCGTAGATCACGACGTCGGCGTCGGCTCCGGGCGCGAGGGTGCCCTTCTTCGGGTACAGGCCGAACATGCGGGCCGGGGTGGCGCAGGCGATCTCGATCCAGCGGCGGCGGGTGAGGTGCCCGTCGACAACTGCCTGGTGGAGCAGGTCCATTCGGTTCTCGACGCCCGGCAGACCGTTGGGAATCCTGGAGAAGTCGCCGCGGCCGAGGTCCTTCTGGCCGGTGAAGCAGAACGGGCAGTGGTCGGTGGAGACCACCTGGAGGTCGTTGGTGCGCAGGCCCCGCCACAGCGCGGCCTGGTGCTCCTTCGGCCTCAGGGGCGTGCTGCACACGTACTTGGCACCCTCGAAGTCAGGCTCGGCGAGGTTGTCGGTGGACAGGAACAGGTACTGCGGGCAGGTCTCGCCGAAGACGTTCAGGCCCTCGTCGCGGGCGCGCGCCAGTTCGGCGACCGCCTCCGTCGCGGAGACGTGGACGACGTACAGCGGGGCACCGGCGACCTGGGCGAGGCGGATGGCGCGGTGGGTGGCCTCGGCCTCCAGCAGGGCCTTGCGGACCTCGCCGTGGTGGCGGGGATCCGTCTCGCCGCGGGCCAGGGCCTGCTCGACGAGGACGTCGATCGCGATGCCGTTCTCTGCGTGCATCATGATCAGGCCGCCGTTCCCGGCGGAGCGCTGCATGGCACGCAGGATCTGTCCGTCGTCGCTGTAGAAGACGCCGGGGTAGGCCATGAACTGCTTGAAGGAGGTGACGCCCTCCTCGACCAGCCGGTCCATCTCCTTGAGGGTGTCCGGGTTCACGTCGGAGACGATCATGTGGAAGCCGTAGTCGACGGCGCAGTTTCCCTCGGCCTTGGCGTGCCAGGTGTCCAGTCCCTCGCGCAGGGAGTGGCCGACGCTCTGCACGGCGAAGTCGACGACGGTCGTCGTACCGCCCCAGGCGGCGGCCCGGGTGCCGGTCTCGAAGGTGTCGGAGGCGAAGGTGCCGCCGAACGGCAGCTCCATGTGGGTGTGGGCGTCGACGCCGCCCGGGAGGACGTACTTCCCGGTGGCGTCGATGGTCCGGTCCGCGGTGAACGTCTCGGCGGCCGGGGTGTCCGAGGCGGCCAGGGCCGCGATGCGGCCGCCCTCGATCAGGACGTCGGCGTGGAGTTCGTCGGAGGCGGTGATGACGAGGCCACCACGGATGACGGTACGGCTCATGCGTGCACGCTCCGCTGGGTCGTGGTCGAAAGGTGCGGGTCGTCGGTGGCTGGTCGCGCCCGCGCGGCGGCAGCCGCACATCGATCCCGGCCCCGCACCCCTTGAGGGCTTCGCCCCGCACGGGGGACGCGGGCAACCGGGGGCGGGCGTCGGGCCACTACTCGAGGCTCCGCAGGGCCTGTTCGAGGACGGCGGCGCCCTCCTCGGCCTCCGCGACGGTGAGCGACAGGGGCGGGGCGATGCGCAGGACGCTGGTGTTGTGGCCGCCGCCCTTGCCGATGAGCAGTCCGCCCTGGCGGGCGGCCTCCAGCACGACGGAGGCGGCCCGGGGGTCTGCCTCGTCGGTGCCCGGTCTGGTCAGCTCGACGCCGATCATCAGCCCGCGACCGCGGACCTCCCGCACGGCGGGCACCTGGGCGGCGACGGCCCGCAGGCGTTCGATGAGCAGGCCGCCGACCCGCCGGGCGTTGCCCTGGAGGTCGTGTTCGAGGAGGTAGGCGAGGTTGGCCAGGCCGGCGGCCATGGTGACCTGGGTGCCGCCGAACGTCGAAATGCTCTGGGAATCCAGGCAGTTCATGATCTCGGCACGGGCGACGACGCCGCCGACGGACATGCCGTTGCCGATGCCCTTGGCGAAGGTCACTATGTCGGGCGGGCCGTTTCGGGCGTGTGCCTGCCAGCCCCAGAAGTGGTCGCCGGTGCGGCCCCAGCCGGTCTGCACCTCGTCGGAGATCCACAGGACGCCGTGTGCGTGCAGGACTTCGCGGAACGCCGCGTACAGTCCGTCGGGCGGTGAGGTGAAACCGCCGACGCCCTGGATCGGCTCGGCGATCAGGGCCGCGGGCGGCCTCGTGTGGCCGAGCAGGTCCTTGAGATCGTCGACGCAGGCCGCGATGAACTCGTCGTCGCCGAGCGGGGCGTACGGGCCGCGGGTGCGCACGCCTCCGTGCACGTACAGGGTCTGCAGCGGGGACAGCCCGGTCGGGGACCATCCGCGGTTGCCGGTGATGCCGACGGCGCTGAAGGAGCGGCCGTGGTAGCTGTTGCGCATCGCCAGGACGGTGTTGCTGCGCCGGTGGGCGGTGGCGAGCAGCAGGGCGGTGTCATTGGCCTCGGTGCCGGAGGTGGTGAAGAAGACGCGGGCGTCCGGGATGCCGCTCAACTTGGCGACATGTTCAGCGAGTTCCACCATCCGCCGGTTGAGGTAGAGGGTGGAGGAATGGATGATCCGCCCGGCCTGCTCGGCGACCGCCTTCGTCACCTCGGGCAGGGCGTGGGCGGTCATGGTGGTGAGGATGCCGCCGAAGAAGTCGAGGTACCGGTTGCCCTCGGAGTCCCAGACGTGACGGCCCTCGCCGTGGGTGATCTCGATCGGCTCCTCGTAGTAGAGGGCGAGCCAGTCGGGGAGCACGCAGCGGTGGCGGCCCAGGAGGTCGCCGGTCACGGCCGCACCAGCCCCTCGTAGGCGTCGGGGCGGCGGTCGCGGTAGAAGGCCCACTGCTGCCGCACCTCCTCGATGAGGCCGAGGTCGAGGTCCCGGACCACGAGTTCCTCCTTGCTGTCGCTGGCGACATCGCCGACGAACTGCCCGCGGGGGTCGACGAAGTACGAGGTGCCGTAGAAGTCGTTGTCCCCGTACTCCTCCTGGCCCACACGGTTGATCGCGGCGACGAAGTACTCGTTGGCGACGGCCGCGGCCGGCTGTTCCAGCTGCCACAGGTGGGACGAGAGTCCGCGGTGCGTGGCGGACGGGTTGTAGACCAACTGAGCTCCGTTGAGTCCGAGTTGACGCCAGCCCTCCGGAAAGTGGCGGTCGTAGCAGATGTAGACGCCGACCTTGCCGACGGCGGTGTCGAAGACGGGCCAGCCGAGGTTGCCGGGCTTGAAGTAGAACTTCTCCCAGAACCCCTTGACCTGCGGGATGTGGTGCTTGCGGTACTTGCCGAGGACGGTGCCGTCGGCGTCGATCACGGCGGCGGTGTTGTAGTAGAACCCCGACTGCTCGACCTCGAACACCGGCACGACGATCACCATGCCGGTCTCGCGGGCCAGTTCCCGCATCCGGGTGACGGTCGGCCCGTCGGGCACGGGCTCGGCCCAGCGGTAGTGCTCGGCGTCCTGGACCTGGCAGAAGTAGGGGGAGTTGAAGACTTCCTGGAACCCGATGATCCTCGCGCCCCGCCGGGCCGCCTCGCGGGCGTGCTCCTCGTGCTTCGCCAGCATGGACTCGGTGTCGCCGGTCCAGGTGGCCTGGACCAGGGCGGCACGTACGACGTTGGCCATGAGCTGCTCCTTCGACGCGACGTCAGCGCCTCTACGCCCGTAGAAGCGGTCGTAGAGGGACGAACGTAAGCCTCGCGGACGGCCTTGCCAAGACCATCGTCGTGAAGCCGCGGAGTCGATCGTGTTTCGCACTCCGGTGGGTGAGTCCCCGTGCCGGCCGGTCCGGGCCTGTCCGGCGGGGCCCGGTCAGGCGGTGAATCCGGCGACGCGCAGGGCGTGCAGCAGGTCCCAGTACCGCTCCTCGGAGACGCCCCGGGCGGCGCCGAGGAGCAGCGGGACGAGCCGCTCGGGTCCGGGGGCCGCGCTGCGGGCCGCCTCCGCGGGAGTGCGCATCCTGACGTAGGCGTCGAGGAGCGTGCGCACCTCTCGGTGGCGGCCCTCGGCGTCCAGGGCGAGGACCGCCCGACCGGTTTCCTCGGCGGGCCGTACGACGCCCTGGCGCAGGATCTGCTCGGCGTCGTCCGCGTGCCCCGCCGCGGTCAGCGCGTCGGCCGCGGCGACCAGCCGGTCGGCGGGCAGGGAGGCGGCCTCCCACAGCAGCGTCGTCCAGTCGGCGCCCAGCCCCGCGCTCCGCATCCCGTCCGCGAGCAGTGGGAGGCGGGCGGCGGGCCACGACGCGGCCTCGGCGAGCAGGGCGTGCGCCTCGCCGCTGCGCCCGTCGCGGCGCAGCCGCGCGAGGGTGCCGACGAGCCGGTCGGCCTCCTGCCGCTGGGCCGCGTCGACGGGGTCCCCGGCCGCCCACGACTCGTCGCGCGCGCCGGGACGCGCCCGCGCCCGCTCCTCCCCCGCGTCGTCGGCGACCCCGGCGAAGCGTGCCCCGCGCGGGGTGCGGGCGGTACGGACGACGGGGGCGGGCCCGGACCCGGGTGCGGGCGTGTGCGTGGGCTCGGACGGGGCGACGGAGGGCGGTACGGCGACGGGGGCCGTCTCCTCGTCCGCCACACCGGCGAAGCGGGCGCTGCCGCGACGCCGTTTGCGCTGCTTGGGCACGGGGGCGGGCCGGCCGGCGGGGGCGTCGCGACGGGTGCCCTCCCGCTCGGGGCCCGCGCCGGGTACGGGCGCGGGCCCCGGTACGGGCGCCGCCCCGGCGGGCGTCTGCCGTGTCCGTCGGTCCAGGGCTGCCGCGCGGTCCCGGAGTTCCGCGCACCGCGCGGTGGCCCGGTCGTGGTCGTCGCGGGCCCAGGCGAGGTCGACGCCGAGCGTGTCGGCCTCCGCCCGGGTGGCGGCGCGGGCGAGGGCACCGCTCAGGTGCGCGTGCCGCTCCGCCGCGTACTCCTGCTCGCGGAGCATCACGTCGAGCCGGTCGCCGAGCGCCTCCCGGGCGCCGGGCCCGGCGTCGTACGCGGCGAGGGCGGCGGCGTGCAGGCCACGGGCCTTCGGCTTCTCGGACTCGGCGGCGCCTGCGCCGTGGACGGTACGCAGGTCCTGGAGCAGCGCCTCCACCACGTCCCAGGGCGGCACCTCACGCCCGTCGAGACAGGCCCGCATGCCGTCGGGGTCCCGGTGCCAGAACACCGCGCACCAGCCGTCGGACGGGTCCAGCCGGGCCAGCAGCCCGTGCAGGTAGTCCGTGAACTCCCGGATCCGGACCGGGAGCGTCTCCACTGCCATGGCCAACTCCCACCATCACCGGAGCACTTCGCCCCGTAGGCAACACCCCTCGTGTTACGGGGGCGCTACAGGGAGTTTTCGACAGCGGGCAAGGTGCGCCTGCCGGGCGTGGCGACGCCCGGCAGGCGCTCGCCCGAGGCCTTCGGCTCAGGCCGCGACCGGTGGCGCGACCGGCGTGGAAACCGCCGGGCGGGCCCTGGCGTCGGGCGGGCCCTGGCGTCGGGCGTCGGGCATCGGGCGTCGGGCATCGGGCATCGGGGCCGCCGTGGTCGGCAACCGCACCGGCCGCCGCGTGCACGAGGACCCGTCGGTCCCGAACGAGGGCCGGCCGGGCCGGGACACGCCCCTGCGGCACGGCATGGTCCTCGCGATCGAGCCCGTGCTCGTGGGCGGCGGCCCGGACGGCTTCCACACCGCCCCCGACCACTGGACCCTGCGCACCGACGACCACTCCCGAGCCTCCCGCGCCGAACACACCGTGGCCGTCACCGACGCGGGCCCCCGCATCCTCACCGCCCGCTGAGGGCGCCCCGCGCGGTGGTGCGGTTCCGAGGTGCTGCCCCGGAGCGATCGTGCGAGGGTGTTCTCGAGCGCGCCGCAGGCGGCACCCGCACCGCGGGGCCACGCATGTGTGCGACCGGGAGACGGCCGGGCACCCGCGTCCGGACCGTACGTCGAGCAGTGAGCGCGCCCCGGGCCTCCTTCAGGTTCCCGGTTCCGCCCGGCCCTGGGGGACCCCGCAGGGGCGGGCGGAACGGGATGTCCATGAGCAGCGGGTTCACGGGTCCGGAGGGCTACGGCTCGGACCCCTTCGGAGAATTTCTCGCACGTTTCTTCGGCGGGCCGCGCCCCCGGCAGGTCGACATCGGCCGGCTGCTGAGCCAGCCGGCCAGGGATCTGGTGCGCGGTGCCGCGCAGTACGCCGCCGAGCACGGCAGCCGGGACCTGGACACCCAGCACCTGCTGCGCGCCGCGCTGGCCACCGAACCGACCCGCGGTCTGCTCAGCCGGGCGGGCGCGGACCCCGACTCGATGGCGTCGGAGATCGACGAACGGTCCGGGCCCGTCCAGCACGGGCCGGACGACACCCCACCGCCGACGTCGCTCTCCCTCACCCCTGCCGTCAAGCGGGCCCTGCTGGACGCGCACGAGATGGCCCGGTCGACCGGGGCCGGGTACATCGGTCCCGAGCATGTGCTCAGCGCCCTGGCGGCCAACCCCGACTCGGCCGCCGGGCACATCCTGGACGCGGCCCGGTTCGCCGCCGCCGGAGGGCCGCCCGACGCCCCGGACCCGGCGCAGCCCCGCCCCGAGCGGCCCCGCACCGCCACGGGCACGCCGACGCTGGACCAGTACGGCCGTGACCTCACCGAGCTGGCCCGTGAGGGCCGCATCGACCCGGTGATCGGGCGGGAGGAGGAGATCGAGCAGACCATCGAGGTGCTCTCCCGGCGCGGCAAGAACAACCCGGTGCTGATCGGTGACGCGGGCGTCGGGAAGACCGCCGTGGTGGAGGGTCTGGCGCAGCGGATCGTCGACGGGGACGTGCCCGACGTGCTGACGGCCCGGCGGGTGGTCGCGCTGGACCTGACGGCCGTGGTCGCCGGGACCCGTTACCGGGGCGACTTCGAGGAGCGGATGACCAGCATCGTCGACGAGATCCGGTCCCACTCGGACCGGCTGATCGTCTTCATCGACGAGCTGCACACCGTCGTGGGCGCCGGGGGCGGCGGCGAGGGCGGTTCGATGGACGCCGGCAACATCCTCAAGCCGGCGCTGGCCCGCGGCGAGCTGCACATCGTGGGCGCGACCACGCTGGAGGAGTACCGCCGGATCGAGAAGGACGCGGCGCTGGCCCGCCGCTTCCAGCCGATCATGGTGCCGGAGCCCACGCCCTCCGACGCGATCGCCATCCTGCGCGGTCTGCGGGACCGGTACGAGGCCCACCACCAGGTCCGCTACACCGACGAGGCGCTGGTGGCGGCCGTGGAGCTGTCCGACCGCTATCTCAGCGACCGCCGCCTGCCGGACAAGGCGATCGACCTGATCGACCAGGCCGGCGCCCGGGTGCGGCTGCGGTCCCGGACCAAGGGCATGGACGTACGCGCTCTGGAGCAGGAACTGGAGCAGCTGACCTGCGACAAGGACCAGGCGGTCGCCGACGAGCGGTACGAGCAGGCGACGCGGCTGCGGGACCGCATCGGCGAGCTGAAGGAACGGATCACCGAGGTCGGTGGCGAGGGCCGGGTCGACGAGGGCCAGAGTCTGGTGGTGGACGCCGAGGCGATCGCGGAGGTGGTGTCCCGGCAGACCGGCATTCCGGTCAGCCGTCTCACCGAGGAGGAGAAGGACCGGCTGCTGGGTCTCGCGGAGCATCTGCGCCGGCGGGTCGTCGGCCAGGACGAGGCGGTGCGGGTGGTCGCGGACGCGGTGCTGCGCTCGCGGGCCGGGCTCGCCAGCCCCGACCGGCCGATCGGCAGTTTCCTGTTCCTCGGGCCGACCGGCGTCGGCAAGACGGAGCTGGCGCGGGCGCTGGCCGAGGCCCTGTTCGGCAGCGAGGACCGCATGGTCCGCCTCGACATGAGCGAGTACCAGGAGCGGCACACCGTCAGCCGGCTGGTGGGTGCCCCGCCCGGATACGTCGGCCACGAGGAGGCGGGGCAGCTGACCGAGGTGGTGCGCAGGCATCCGTACTCGCTGCTGCTGCTCGACGAGGTGGAGAAGGCGCATCCGGACGTCTTCAACGTCCTGCTCCAGGTCCTCGACGACGGCCGCCTGACCGACTCCCAGGGCAGGACGGTGGACTTCAGCAACACCGTGATCGTGATGACGAGCAACCTCGGTTCCGAGGCCATCACGCGGCGCGGTGGGTCGCTGGGCTTCTCGGCGGGCGGCGCGGACGCGGACGAGGAGGCGCGGCGGGAGCAGGTCCTGCGGCCGCTGCGGGAACACTTCCGGCCCGAGTTCCTCAACCGGATCGACGAGGTGGTGGTGTTCCGTCAGCTGACCGCCGTGGAGCTGCGGCGGATCACCGATCTGCTGCTGGAGGCGACGCGGCGCGGGCTGCGGGGGCAGGGTGTCGCGGTCGAGTTCACCGAGGCGGCCGTGGACTGGCTGGCGCGGCGCGGCCACCAGCCCGAGTACGGGGCGCGGCCGCTGCGCCGCACCATCCAGCGGGAGGTCGACAACCAGCTCTCCCGGCTGCTGCTGGACGGCACGGTCCGCGGCGGCGACCGGGTGACGGTGGACACGGCGGACGGGAACCTCACGTTCCGGACGCAGGCGGGGACCGGCACCGACGCGGGGACCAGGAGCGGATCGACGGCCGACACCGGGGCAGGAGCCGGGGCCGGATCGACGGCCGACACCGGGGCAGAGGCCGGGGCCGGCGGCGGGTCGACGGCCGGCCCCGGCACCGGCACCGGCCGTGAGGAGCCCCCAGCGCCGGAACCGCCCGAACGGTGAGCGCGAGGGCCCCCGTTCCCCCCGGGGGGCACGGGGGCCCTCGCCTTCCCGCCGACCGGGCCTGCGGCCTACCGCGCCGGGCGCACCACCATCGCCGAGCCGCCTCCCCGGCGGGTCTTCTCCGCCGCGGCGACCCATCGGCCGTCCGGCAGCCGCTGCACGGCGGTGGTCGCGCCGATCTCCGGGTTGGCCTGGAAGGAGTGCCCGATGGCCTCCAGCTTCTGCCGTACCGCGCTGTCGTACAGGCCGGGTTCGAGGTCGGTGCGGGCCGTGTTGCGCTGGCTGGCGCGCGGCGCGGCGATCGCGTCGACCAGCGGCAGACCGCGGTCGAGGAAGCCGGTGAGGGTCTGCAGCACGGTGGTGATGATGGTCGAACCGCCGGGCGAGCCGAGCGCCACGACCGGCCGGCCGTGGCCGTCGAGCACGATCGTCGGGGCCATCGAGGACCGGGGCCGCTTGCCGGGACCCGGCAGGTTCGGGTCGTGGACGGCCGGGTTCGCCGGGGCGAAGGAGAAGTCGGTCAGCTCGTTGTTGAGCAGGAACCCGCGGCCGGGCACGGTGATGCCGCTGCCGCCGGTCTGCTCGATGGTGAGCGTGTAGGAGACGACGTTGCCCCAGCGGTCGGCGGTGGTGAGGTGCGTGGTGCTCTCACCCTCGTACGTCGTCGGGGCCGCGGCGTGGCCGGTCGCACAGGGCGCGGGGTCGCGCGGGTCGCCGGGGGCGAGCGGGCTGGTGAGGACGGCGTCGTCCTGGACGAGGCACGCGCGGGAGTCGGCGTACCGCTGGGAGAGCAGTTCCCTCGTCGGTACGTCCTCGAAGGCGGGGTCGCCGACCCAGCGGCCCCGGTCGGCGAACGCGATGCGGCTGGCTTCGATGAGGCGGTGCAGGTAGCGGGCGTCGTCGGCGCGGGAGAGGTCGGTCGACTCCAGGATGTTGAGGGCCTCGCCGACGGTGGTGCCGCCGGAGGAGGAGGGCGCCATGGCGTAGACGTCCAGGCCGCGGTACGACGTCCTGGTGGGCGGCTGGGACGTGGCCCGGTACGCCGCGAGGTCCCGGGCCGAGAGGTCGCCGGGGCGGGCGTTCCAGCCGGATTCCGGATCCACGGGCGGCTCGTTGACCGTGTCCACGATGTCCCGGCCGATGCCGCCCCGGTACAGCGCGTCGACGCCCTTCCTGCCCAGCTCCGCGTAGGTGCGGGCGAGGTCGGGGTTCTTGAAGGCGGTGCCGACGACCGGGAGTTCGCCGCCGGGCAGGAACAGCTCGGCGGTGGCGGGGAAGTGGCGGAAGCGCGTCTCGTTGGCGGCGGTCTGGGCGCGGAAGGTGCTGTCGACGGTGAACCCGTCGCGGGCGAGCTTCTCGGCGGGCCTCAGGACCGTCCGCAGGGACGTGCTGCCCCACTTCTCGAGCGCCCGCTGCCAGGTGGCCGGTGTGCCCGGGGTGCCGACGCCGAGGCCGCTGCTGACGGCTTCGGCGAAGGGGACGGGGGTGCCGTTCTCCAGGAAGAGGCCGGAGTCGGCGGTCAGCGGGGCGGTCTCGCGTCCGTCGATCGTCCGCACGGTGCGGGACCCGGCGTCGTAGTGGACGAAGTAGCCGCCTCCGCCGATACCGGCCGAGTAGGGCTCGGTGACGCCGAGCGCGGCGGCGGTGGCGACGGCCGCGTCGACGGCGTTCCCGCCCTTCCTCAAGATCTCGATGCCGGCGGCGGAGGCGTCGGCGTCGACGCTGGAGACCGCTCCGCCGTGGCCGACGGCCACCGGGGTCTTGGCGGGTGGCGTGGCAGGGGTCCGGCCGGGCTCGCCCCGCGTGGCGGCCGTGGGCGGCGCTGCCGCTCCCGCCGAGACCACGACGGCGGTGACCGCCAGAACCGTCAGCTTCCGTCCGACACGATGACGCATCCGCACCTCCGTTGAAGGGCCGTTCCCGCAGCCTAATTCATCACCATGCCCACGTCAGGCACATCGGGGGGCGTGCCGTGGGGCGTGCCGTCGTGGCCTCCCCGGACGCCCTTTCCCCGGACGTCTCGAACACCGGTTTGCCCGAGCCCGCTAGCATGCGCGCCCATGAGTGACGACGTACGCAACATTGTTCTGGGTGTGGTCGCCTCCGGCCTCTTCGCCGCGCTGGGCTGGGTCGCCCGCACCTACCTGTGGAAGCGCAAGCTCCGGCGCAAGCAGGCCTTCTTCGGACTGCCGGAGAACTCCGAGTCGCTCCTCGTCGTCAACCGCGATCCGGCCACGGCGGAACCTGCCGTGCACCGCTTCGACGTGTTCTCGCTGCTGGAGCTCTCGGCGCTGATCAAGGACTGCGGGGCGCATGTCCAGGTGGTCACCCAGGACGTGGTCCATCAGGGTCTCGGTGAGCGCACGGAGTTCTGCGTGGGGGGCCCCGCGTCGAACCGGCGGATGGTGGCCCACATGACGGCGATGCTGCCGGGGGTACGCGTCAACATAGATCCCGAACCGGGCCCGGACCGGGGCGCCTTCCGGATCGGCACCGAGCTCTACCGGATGGAGCCGGGGGTCACGGAGTACGTCCTGCTCGCCCGGCTCACCGCCGGTGAACGGCGTGACGCCCGGCCGGTCTTCGTGTTCTGCGGCCAGCGTGCGATCACCAACCAGGCCGCCACCCGCTATCTCGCCCGGCATCACGAGCGGCTGGCCCGCAAGCACGGTTCCCATTCCTTCGTCCTGCTGCTGAAGGTCGTCAACTCGCAGGCGTACGGTCCCGATGTCGTCGAGGTGGTCGGAGACGTGACCCGCGCCGCGCAGACCCCGCTGCCGGCCCCCGCCGCCGAATCCTCTCCCGACCCGGCACCCGCTCCCGCGCCCGCCTCGCGGAAGAAGCAGAAGTCCTGAACCTCCCGGAGGGCGTGCACAGGCGGGCGACGACCGGGCGCGACCCGTCCGGCGCGCAGCTGACCTTCTGCCCTGCGGCGAACGACCCGTGGCACGGGCCGCCTTCGCCACGCGGGCAGTGATCTCCGGCTGCCGCCGGGCGAGACTGGCCGTGGTGAACCGCCGCCCCGCGGACGTGGAGCGGCAGGCCCCTCCCGGCGAGGTGTCCCCGCTGTGACCGCGGAGTCCCCTTCCTCACCGGGACGGAGAAAACATCGTAGTCGAGGCCGGGGTGGGGACGTCCCGGCGGGACCCCGCCCAGTGTTCGGGAATCCTGGAGAGGAAGTCCTCGGCCCGGCCGCTGCCCGGTGGGCGCCGGAGCGGGACCGGTCGGGGCCGGAGCTCCGCCCGGCGTCTCAGGCCTCCGCGACCTCGGCGTACAGCTGGGACAGTTCGGGCACCCCGCCGGCGGCCCAGGCGTGCCCGGAGTCCACGACGTCGAACTCCCGCCCGGAGGCGAGCCGTACGACGGGCTGGCCGTCGGGCCGGATCTCCCAGACGGCTCCTGGGACGGTGCGCACGATGACCGTGCCCAGATACAGCCCCGCGTCGTTGCCCAGCCAGGTCAGGGTGTCCTCGTCGTCCCGCCAGCTTCCCGGGACCATCTGGTCCAGCGCCTCCAACGAGGCCGGGGAGTCGTCCAGCCGGACACCGGCCCGGGCCACCTGGGAACGCAGCAGCTCGCACTCGGCGAGGAGTTCCGCGAGGCCTTCGGGATCGCGGACCCCGAGGTTTTGGCGCCGGTGGCCCAGGAAGGGGATGTTCATCCCTCCAGGGTGACATTCGTACCGCCGTCCGCACCACGGGGCGCGCGGGCGACTGCCGTCGGGCGGCCGGTGATCACACGTCCAGGTCGACCACGACCGGCGCGTGGTCCGAGGCGCCCTTGCCCTTGCGCTCCTCGCGGTCGACGTAGGCGTCGGAAACGGCCTTGGCGAACGGCTCGTTGCCGTACACCAGGTCGATGCGCATGCCGCGGTTCTTGGGGAAGCCGAGCTGGCGGTAGTCCCAGTACGTGAACGGGTGGTCGTACTTCAGCGGGCGCGGGACGACGTCGGTCAGGCCGGTCTCGCGCAGGGCCGCGAGGGCGGCGCGCTCGGCCGGGGTGACATGGGTGGAGCCCTCGAAGGCGGCGCGGTCGTACACGTCGTCGTCGGTCGGCGCCACGTTGTAGTCGCCGAGCACCGCGAAGGGGCGGTTGCCCGCCGCGTCACCGGCCACGGCGGCCTTCAGCGCCTCGAACCACCGGAGCTTGTACGCGTAGTGCGCGTGGTCCACCTCACGGCCGTTGGGCACGTACACCGACCAGACGCGGACCGGGCCGCAGGTCGCACGGACGGCTCGGGGCTCCGACGAGCCGTCGTAGTCCGGGCCGCCGGGCAGGCCCTTGACGACGTCCTCGAGGCCTACGCGGGAGAGCACCGCCACACCGTTCCACCGGCCGGTGGCGTGCACCGCCGACTCGTAGCCCAGCTCGCGCAGTTGCTCCACCGGGAACTGGTCCTCGGCGACCTTGGCCTCCTGGAGGCACAGCACGTCCGTGCCGCTGCTCTCCAGCCAGGCCAGGAGCCTCGGCAGGCGGGCGGTGATCGAGTTCACGTTCCAGGTCGCGATGCGCATGTTCCCCAACCTACCGGGCACCTCCGACAGTGTCCGACCACCGCCGTCGGACACGGTCCGGCTCACAGCTCGACCGTCGCCCCCGGGGCCAGCCGCAGGTGCGGAGCGCCGCCGAGGGCGCCGATCTGGCGGTCGTAGATCGGCCGGGCCAGGTCGGTGAGCAGGGCGTCGTGGATGTCGTAGGCGCGCTCCGGCCGGACCTCGCGGACGTAGTCGATGACCTCCGAGATCTTGTTCCAGGGGGCCATGACGGGGAGCATCAGCGTCCGGACCGGGTGGTCGGGGACGGTGAGGGCGTCCCCGGGGTGGAAGAGGGCGCCGCCGTCGACGAGGTAGCCGACGTTGGTGACCCGCGGGATGTCCGGGTGGATCACGGCGTGCAGTTCACCGTGCACCTGCACCTCGAAGCCCGCGGCGGTGAACGTGTCGCCGTGGCCGACGGTGTGCACCCGGCCGGGGAACGCGGCCGAGAGCTGGTCCGCGACGGACTTCAGGGTCCAGACCCCGGCGGCCGGGTCGGCCTCCAGGGCGGCCCTGAGCCTGCCCTCGTCGAAGTGGTCGGGGTGCTCGTGGGTGACGAGGATGACGTCCGCGCCGAGCGCGGCGTCCTCCTCGCTGAACCCTCCGGGGTCGACGACGAGGGTGCGGCCCTCCTTCTCCAGGCGGACGCAGGAGTGCGACTTCTTCGTGAGCCTCATACGTCCATCCTGCCCCCGCGGGCCCGCTCCGGCACGAGGCACCCGGGGCTCACTCCTGGGGTGTGGTCTCCTCGCGGACGACCTGCTGGGCCACGCGGAACGCGCTGTTCGCCGCGGGGACACCGCAGTAGACGGCCGCCTGGAGCAGGACCTCCTTGATCTCCGCGGGGGTGAGGCCGTTGCGCAGGGCCGCCCGGGTGTGGACGGCGAGGTCCTCCAGGTGGCCGCCGGCGACCAGGGCGGTGAGGGTGACGCAGCTGCGGGTGCGCCGGTCCAGGCCGGGCCGGTCCCAGACCTCGCCCCAGGCGGAGCGGGTGACGTACTCCTGGAAGTCGCCCGAGAAGTCGTCGGCCTGCGCCAGCACCTGGTCGACGTGCGCGTCGCCCAGCACCTCCCGGCGGACCTTCATCCCCGCTTCGTACGCGTCACGCCCGCCGCCCCGGGCCTGCGGCGGGACGGCGGCGGCGATCTCCGCGACGGGCCCGGCCTGCTGCGGCACGATCACCTGCCCCGCCCTGACCTGGACGGCGGGCAGGGCGATGTGTCCGGTGACGGACTCGAAGGCGGGCTGCCAGGCGGTGGAGAAGTGCCGGACCAAAAGGTCGGTGACGGCGGCGGGCTGCTCCACCGGCACGAGATGGGAGGCGCCGGGCACGACGGCCAGCCGGGCGTCCGGCACCCCGGCGACCAGTGTGCGGGCCTCGGCGGGGCCGGTGACCTGGTCGTCCGAGCCGACCAGCACCAGGGTCGGCACGCCGACGCTGCCGAGTTCGGCCCGTACGTCGAACGAGGCGAGGGCCTCGCAGGCGGCGATGTAGCAGCCCGGGTCCGTGGTACGCACCATCTGCACGGCCCACTCGGTGATCGCCGGCTGCGCGGCCGCGAAACCGCCGGTGAACCAACGGTCGGGCGAGGTACGGGCGATCGGGTCGAGCCCGTTCGTCCGGACGATCACCCCGCGCTGGCGGAACTCGTCGGCGGTGCCGAACCGGGGCGAGGCGGCGATCAGGGCGAGGGAGGCGAGGCGTTCGGGGCGCCGCAGGGCCAGTTCGAGGCCGATCGCGCCGCCGAGCGCGCAGCCCGCGTACCCGAAGCGCTGCACGCCGAGGCCGTCGAGGGTGGCGAGCAGCCGTGCGGTGAGGTCGCCGACCGATCCCCCCGGGTGGGCGGGGGCGCCTCCGTGTCCGGGCAGGTCGAACCGGAACACACGCCACTGCTTGGTCAGTTCGGGGACCTGCCGGTCCCACATGTGCCATGTGGTACCCAGGGAGGGACCCAGGATCAGGACGGGAGCCTCTTCTGGCCCGTCAAAGCGGTATTGCAGGGTGTTCGACGGTGTCTCACTCACGCCCCAGACCCTCTCACGTCTCACAAAATCTCACACAGCCGAGGGAAGCCGGCGGCTGGATGCACCCGCGGCTCGACTCGTCGGGCACTGCCGACGGCCTCGTCGATCGAGTCTGAGCCTCTCAGCGTGTACGCGCCCCTGACGCAGCGTAGCCTGCCGGCCGCACTCTCGCCCGGTCCTCGCGCCGACGCGCTGCTTCCTCCATCAGCACAGCTGCCAGCTGTTCCGAGCCTGCAGCAAAGCATGTGGTGCCGTCCCGAATGAACCGCCCCGGTTCAAGTAGAGGCTCCGGAGTGCTCTGAGTTCGGTGGAGGCGCGTCACCATTGCCGTCAAACGCCCTGGAGGCCCGGTCGGAATCTCCTCCGTCCGGGCCTCCAGGTTTTTGCGTGAGCAGAGTACTATGCATGTTCCATTCGGCTGATCCATCGCTGACATACGTCAACGGTGATCGGCTCGAACAGTTCAGGACTCGACACCTCTAAGAGGAATTGAGTCAGCATCTCAACGTCCACTTCGTCGATCTCGACACGCTCCAGCATGTGAATCGCCTCAGCCCATCGCGGCAACTTGAGAACGTCCATCTCTCCGGAGGTACACCGCTGTAGAACCTCTCTCACGGCATCACGACCCAAGCGTACAGACGGCCCCTCGTGTCGATCGCATCGGTTGGCGGCGTCGATCAGGCCATCCAGTGACGATTCCCAGCGAAGCAGGCTGGTCAGAGCTGGCATGCATCCGATCCCATGGACCTCATCCTCACGTGAACTCGATGTGCGCAATGCTGCCATCAGGAAGGAAGGTCGTCTTGCAAGCCAACTCCGTGACCCCTTCAGGATCTACTCGCTTCCGATACATCGCGTACGACCCGGGAACCCTTCCGGGGACCTTGTAGTAGAATTCCGCACCGCCTCCGGGGAGGCGAACGATCTGCGGAATTCGGCATCCCCAGGACTCTTCTTCATGAAGCCAGTGAGGCTCTTACGCAACGCTGGTGACAGATCATCGACGCCCGTAGCAGCAGCAACCTTTTCACCTCGTGTCAGGTTTGTGCCGCAGACCCCATTCGAATCGTGGACGAGTACCGGCGTCTCCCCCGCCAGCACATGGTACGTGTGCTGGGCGGGCCCTTTTCACCTGCGTTTTCGCAGGTCAGCTCCGTTCGGTGAGTCCGTGGAAGTCCGCTGGTGTACGCCGTTGGCGGGTCCGGTTGCCGTCAGCGTTGCTGTCAAACGGCATCTACTGTCGTGCGAGTCCAGCGGGGTCGATTGCGATGGGGAACGGGGCGTCCAGGTGCGTGGTCGCGCCGGGGAGTGCAGTCGTCTGCTCCACGTACCGGCCGCCCTGCAGCTCGTAGGTGGCGAGCATGGGGGCGGGGTCGAACTCGAGTCGCCAGAAGTGCGGGATGGCTGCCTCGGCGTACAGCATGGGCTTGACCTTGCGGTCCATGGTGCTGTTGCCCGGGGAGACGAGTTCGACGACAAGCTGGACCGCTTCGATGTCGACGGTGACGGGGTCCTCGGCGGTCGCGCCGGCGTCGGCCACAACCAAGTCAGGAACGACCAGGCCCGACGGCAGGACGACATTGACGCCCTCCAGGATCTCCACCGGTGCGCCGACGGCCCGGGCGGCCGCGTCCAGGGCGACGTGGAGGCGGAACGAGGCCCGCTGATGGCGAACTCCGGGAGCGGGGGACATTACGAGGGACTCCCCCAGCAGCTCATAGCGGGTGGTGCGGTCTTCGGGCAGGGCGAGGACGTCGGCGACGGTCCAGGGCCCTGTGTGGTCGAGGGCAACGCTCATTCCCTTTCACCTCCTCGTCCGCCCGGCAGCCGCGGTGTGACTCCGACATGTGGTACACGGCCAGCATACGGGCGCTCCCACCTGCCGACACCAGGTCTCGCTGGCACGAGCGAGACCCCGAACGCGCGGGCCGTGAAGCCCTCCGCCGGAGTGGCGTCGGCAAGGCTCGCCCACGGCTGGCCCAGGCATCCGAGTGCTGGCGCGTCCGGAGATCCCGCGGTCGACCGGCTGCTCTGGGTGCTGTTCCGCACGGCCAGGGTTCCGGGTTCGGGTGAGCGGGGCGGGGAGCCTCCCCCTGAGTGGTGGACACGCTGATACCGGATCTGCTTGATCCGGGGGGGAAGCGAGATGACCGCCGATGGCGATGAAGGACCACTCGGACGAGTTCAAGGCCGATGCGGTGGCCCTGTACGAGTCCATACCCGGCGCGACCTACAAGAGCGTCGCCGCCGACCTGGGCATCAACCGGGCCACCCTGCGCGAATGGGTGCTGCGGGACCGCGAACGACGTGGGACCACCACCTCCGCGGGGGCCGGGCGGACGCCGGCCCGGGCCGGGACGATCGGGCCGCCGAGCTGTTGGTGGGCGGCGATCAGCAGGTCCCGGTAGTCGCGCCAGGAGAAGCTCTTGCGCCCGTCACGGCGGCCGTCGTGACGGCGCGGCCGGTAGATCAGCCTTGAGCGGTTGCCGGGTTTGTAGCAGGTCAGCGCCGTGATGGAGATCCGTCTGCGGGAACGGCCGCGGACCCGCACCACCGGGGTCCGGCCTCGCGGGGACCATGTCTTCGGAGCGGGCGGCGATGGCCTGGCCACCGGCGGTGCAGTAGCGCTGGGCCCAGGTGGTGCCGTCGGCGCGCAGGTGGAGTTCGGTGGCCCCGGCGTACAACACCCTCTCGCCTCCGGCGGTGCTACGGATCAGCAGTTCACCTGCGGCGTCGTAGAGGTGGTCGGTGGCTCTGCCGTTCTCGGTGAGCCTGGCGAGCTTGCCCTCCTCGGACCACGCGAGGTCTTGGACTGCCGTCGCGCCGGGGCGCTCGGTGCTCGCCGGCAGCGACGACTTCCTGTACGTGGCGTACGGGAACACCACCATCAGCGTGGCCCGGCCCTGTCCCTCCCGGACAGCGAGCCGGCCTGCGCGTCGACGGCCGGGTCCGGGTCACGGCCGTCAGGCGCTGGAGCGGACGACCAGGCGGGTCGGAAGGATCAGCGGGGTGGGGTCCCGCCCGTTGACGAGTGCGACGAGCATGCGCGCCATCTCCCGTCCGAAAGCCTCTATGGGCTGGTGGACGGTGGTGAGCGGCGGATCGGCGATCCGGGCGACCGTCAGGTCGTCGAAGCCGACCACGGCGACGTCGGCGGGGACCCGTCGGCCGGCCTCCCGCAACGTGCGCAGCGCTCCCGCCGCCATGTTGTCGTTGGCGGCGAACACCCCGTCCACCTCGGGATGGCTCGCCAGCAGTGCGGCCATGGCGGCGGCTCCGCTGGGCTCGGTGAAGTCGCCCTCCCGCGGAGGGAACGGATCGAGGCCGGCGCCCAGCATGGCGTCCCGGTAGCCGCGGTACCGGGCGCGCCCGGCCTCGGTGTCCAGACGCCCGCAGATCGCGGCCACGCGCCTCCGGCCGCGCGAGACCAGGTGCTCGGTCGCCTCGCGCGCTCCGCCGACATTGTCGACGTCCACGTACCACCGGGGAGCCGGACCGACCGGGCGACCACCGAACACGACGGGCATCTGTGCCTCGTCGGCCATACGGGCCAGCGGATCGTCCTCGCGCAGCGCCATCAGCATGACCCCATCCGCACCCTTGGACCGAAGGAGCTCCTCGACCCGTTTGCGGCCCCGGTCGGAAGCGGCCAGACAGAGCATCAGATGCAGGTCGGCCTCCTCCAGGGCGGCCGACGCCCCCACGATCACCTGGGCGAAGAACGGATCGGCGAAGATCGACGGATCCTCTCCCGAGACGACCAGGGCGGCCGCTCCCGTCTGACGCGTGGCCAGAGCGCGGGCGGTCGGATTGGGTACGTACCCGAGTTGCCGGACGGCCCGTTCCACCGCCTCACGCTTGGCGCGGCTGACGTGCGGAGCGTTGTTGAGGGCGCGGGAGGCCACGGAGCGGGAGACACCGGCGCGTTCGGCCACCTCGTCGAGCGTCGACTGCCGACGCGGCGCATCCTCTGCCATGAAACATGAGCCCTTCCCTCTCGACCGGACGGGCAGCGTCTCACCTCGTCCCATGCCGCTGCCACCCGCCCGGTGGACGACAGGGGACCAGCAAGAACCCTCAGAGGCCGGTCAACTGGAAGCGCTTCCATTTTTGGCCCCGCCGGACCCCCGGGCATGCAAGTCGGTGAAGACGCTTGCGCGTTGACCCTTGACAGCTCAATCACCCCGTCACACCATACCGACCACACCCCAACGGTTTCGCCGCGCCATTGGGAGCGCTTCCAGTGGGAGCGCTCCCAGAGATGATCGTGCCACCGCACTTCTTCAGCGCGTCGCGCGCTCGGGACGAGAGCGTGCGACGCATCCCTGCCAGGAGAACGAGGTTCAGTCATGCGCCGTAGACTCCGCGCCTTGGCCGCAGCGCTCTTCGCTCTGCCGCTGGCGTTCACCGCCGCGCCGTCCGCCCACGCGGCCGACCCGACCACCATGACCAGTGGGTTCTACGTGGACCCCGACTCCAGTGCGAAGAGGTGGGCGGCCGCCAACCCCGGCGACGGCCGGGCCGCCGCGATCAACGCGTCCATCGCCAACACGCCGATGGCCCGTTGGTTCGGCTCCTGGAGCGGCACCATCGGCACCGTCACGGGTGCCTACGTCGGAGCGGCGGACCACCAGGACAAGCTGCCCGTCCTCGTCGCCTACAACGTCTACAACCGCGACTACTGCGGCGGGCACTCCGCCGGCGGAGCCGCTTCGCCGTCCGCCTACGCCGACTGGATCGCCCGGTTCGCCGGCGGGATCGGCAACCGCCCGGCCCTCGTCATCCTCGAACCGGATTCCCTCGGGGACTACGGCTGCATGACCCAGGCTCAGATCGACGAACGCGAGGGCATGCTCACAGGCGCCCTCGCCCAGTTCAACCGCCAGGCCCCCAACACCTGGGTCTACATGGACGCCGGCAACCCGCGCTGGGCCGACGCGGCGACCATGGCCCGGCGCCTCCACGAAGCCGGCCTCCGTCAGGCCCACGGCTTCTCGCTCAACGTCTCCAACTACATCACCACCGCGGAGAACACCGCCTACGGCAACGCCGTCAACAGCGAACTCAGCGCCCGCTTCGGCTACACAAAGCCGTTCGTCGTGGACACCAGTCGCAACGGCAACGGCTCCGACGGACAGTGGTGCAACCCCTCGGGCCGCCGCATCGGCACGCCCACCCGGACGGGCGGAGGAGCCGAGATGCTCCTGTGGATCAAAACCCCGGGCGAGTCGGACGGCAACTGCGGCGTCGGAGCCGGCTCCGCGGCCGGACAGTTCCTCCCCGAGGTCGCCTACAAGATGATCTACGGCTACTGACCGAGGGCTCCCGCCGCCCGCCCATGCGATCGGCAGTCCGCCGGGGCGGCGGGCGGCGGGCAGCGCCTCGGCGTCGAGCTTTCCGCTGTGGATCGGCGGCAGTTCGGTCAGGTGCACGAGAGCGGCGGGCCGCATGTACTCCGGCAGCGAGGCGGCCGGGTGGTCGTGGAGCGCGTCCTCGTCGAGAGTCCGGTCCGCGACGTGGTAGCCGATGAGGCTGGACGACGCTCCACCGGGTGACGCTGTCCTTCGGGGGCGGACCGAACGATCCGCCCCCCGGGCGTGTGTTCTACGGGCCTCAGCTCGCGCGCTGCTCCTTCGCCGGCCGCTTCGCGCGGTCGCGACGGGTCAGCACGGGTCCCGCCACGCCCCCAGTTCCGGCTTCTTGCGCATGGACGACAGCTTCAGCTCGCGGGACTCCGCACAGAACTCACCGGTCGGCTCCGCGTACTCCACGTGGAAGACCGCCTTGCCCGCCTCGATGAACGGAGTGAGTTCGGCGCATTCGCCGTACTGCGCGCACTCCTCGTTGACGGCGAAGTCGAAGTCGTCCACGAGCTGCGGGATCTGCGGCAGGTCGTTCTTGAGGCCCACCGACAGGCCGCGTTCGTGTGCGATGTCCGCGATCATGCGGTTGTAGCGGAGCTGGTCGGCGGCGGTGAGCGGGAACCCGGTGTCGTGGTCGTAGCCCTCCATCAGGTCCGGCTCCACCGCGTCGAAGCCCTTGTCCCGGCACATGTCGAACCGCCGCTCCATGATCGGCTTCAGTACGGGGATCCGGCGGATGTCCAGCCAGCGCTCGCCCTGCCAGCCGTTGGTGCTGCCGAGGACGGAGCGCGGGAACGCGTCCCGGTCGGGCCGGAAGTCCTCCCAGGCGCCGACGTTGACGTAGCAGATCACCTTGCGGCCGTCGCGGTGGAGGCGGGCCACGTCCGCGGCGGTGTTCTCGAAGCCGTCGATGTCGTAGACGGGCACCTCGGCCGACGGGTCGGCCCTGCCGTCGAGCTGCCACTGCCAGGCGAGTCCGGGGCGCGGGCGCCAGGGTGCCCGGTCGGGGGTTTCGGAGTTGCCGGGTGGGGCCGGTGAGGTGCGGGGCGGTGCGGACGACCGGACGGCGTCCGCGTCCCTGGCGCCGTCCGGGCCGGAGCACCCGGTCAGGGTCGCGGCGGCCAGCACGGCCAGGACGGCCGGCACCGTCAGCGCGGGCGCGAAGGGCGGAGGCTTCCTGCTCATGTCCGCCCCTCGGTTTCGGTCACGGTCAGGGCAGGGGTCAACGTGGCCCAGGGGTTGGGCAGTTCACCCGTCACAGGGCCGCAGATCCCCGCGCCGCGGTCCTGCGCGGTGCGTACGGCCAGGGGAACGAGTGCCTCGGGCACACCGTAGACGAGGTGGCAGAGCCGTTCCGGTGGGTGCGGCTTCGCCCGGGCGGAGCGGCTGAACGCGGCGACGTAGGTGGACCAGTGGCCCTCGAAGGTGACGGTCAGGTCGGCGAGGCGGACGTAGCCGGGCGCCGGGTCCACCCCGGGGTTGAGCACGACGGTCCGCGCGCCGGTCCGGCGCAGGGACCGGACCAGCCTGCGGCAGCCCGGCAGGCCGTCCGGCCCCGCGGTCACCCGGTCCAGGAAGCAGCCGTCGACCGCGTACCACTCCCGGTGCCGGCGCGCGTCGGCGGTGACCGCGGACGGGTCCCGCGCGCCGTAGTCGGTGTCGACGTAGCCGAGCAGCCGGGCACCGGCCGCCCGCAGCGCGTCCGCGACCGCCGTGAACGCCTGGTCCGGTCCGGCACCGGGGCCGTTCGCGGGGTTGAGCACGACGGCGTAGGTACGGTCGGCGGCCGTGATCAGCCGGTGCCAGGCGCCCGGGTCCTCGGCCGGGTGGACGTACAGGGGGATCAGCAGGCTCACGGCGTGCGGTCGCCTTCCGTGCCGGTGCTGTGCTTACCGTTACCGGTGGTGTCCTTACCGGTGGTGTTCGTGGCGCCGTCCGCCCACAGCGCGGCCAGTGACTCCTCGAGGGTGTACGAGGGACGCCAGCCGAGTGCCTCGCCCGCCGCCGTGATGTCGGAGCACTGCCACGGCACCGCCGCCGAGCGGGCCGAGCCTCCCGTGTCCTCCTCGATCCGTCCCCCGAAACCGGCCCGGCGGGCCAGCAGGCGCACCAGGTCGCGCACCCGGACCGCCTCGCCGCCGCCGATGTTGAGAACGGGCGGCAGCGGCCCGGCCGCCGTGACGGCGAGCACCGCCGCGCGCGCGACGTCGCGCACGTCGACGAAGTCGCGGTAGGCGGACAGGTCACCGAGCCGCAGCACCGCTCCTCCCCCTGTCTCCGTCTCTCCCTCCGCCTCCGTTCCTGTCGGCGCGCCGGCCTCGCGCAGGAGGGCGGCGACCCTGCCGGGCAGCCCGGTGTGCGGCGCACCCGGTCCCACCGGATTCCCCACCCGCAGTACCACCGCGTCCAGGCCGGAGGCCGTCACCGCCGCCGTGCCCGCGAGTTTGGTCGCGCCGTACGGTCCGAGCGGGCGGGTCGCCGCCGTCTCCGCCACCTTGGTGCCGGGTTCCCCCGGGCCGTACTCGGCGGCCGACCCCAGGTGCACCAGGCGTGCCCGGGGGGCGGCCTGCCGCAGTGCGGCGCACAGGGCGGCAGGGCCGCGGGCGTTGACCTCGGCCAGGGTGACCGCGTCCCCGCCGGTCGCGCCCGCGCAGTTGATCACGGCGTCCGGCGCCGCCTCCGCCAGGGTCTTGGCCAGCCGGTCCGGGGAGTCGGCGGCCAGGTCGATGCCCAGGCCCGCGCCGGCCCCCGCGGATGGGCGGCCGGCCTCGGGCAGCTGGGTGTCCGGCAGACCGCGCAGGTGGGCGACGACATGACGGCCCAGGTAGCCGGTGCGGCCCAGGACGAGAATGCGCATGGGTGCTCAGGCTCCCTTGAGCAGCATGGACTTGCGGGTGGTGAACTCCGCGTTGGCCCGGTCGTAGTCGTCCGGGCGTCCGATGTCCAGCCAGTATCCGTCGAACTCGTAGGCGTGCGGCGGGCGCTGGGCGGCGAGGAGGTCCAGGACGAGTTCGTCGAAGCCCAGCGGGAGGCCGGGCGTGTAGCCCTCGAGCGTCGAGCGGGACAGCCCGTAGACGCCCATGGAGACCCGGTAGTCCATGCTGGGCTTCTCGGTGAAGGCCACGACCCGGCTCGCCTGTGTGGTCAGCACGCCGAAGTCGATGTGGACCTTGCGGGCGTAGGTCGCGATGGTCAGCGGGGCACCGGACTCCCGGTGCCGGTTCAGGACGTCGGCGTAGTCGAGGTCGGTCAGGACGTCGCCGTTCATCACCAGGAAGGTCTCGGGCAGCCGCTCGCGCAGCGTGAGCAGGGGCCCCATGGTGCCCAGCGGGTTCTCCTCGGTGGCGTAGTCGATCTCCATGCCCCACTGGGAGCCGTCGCCGACGTAGGCGCGGATGATCTCGCCGAGGTGGCCGATGGCGATGGTGCAGTGGGTGAAGCCGGACGTGGCGAGCTGGCGCAGCACGATCTCCAGGATGGCGTGCTGGTCGCCGATGGGGACGAGCGGCTTGGGAAGGGCTGTGGTGTAGGGCCGCAGCCGGACACCCTTGCCTCCTGCCAGTATCACTGCGTGCATGGGGCTTCTCCTTCGGATCCTTCGTGTTCCCCGGGGACGTGCCGGACGTGGATCGGGTGGTGCGGGCCGGGCGGGACGGGTCAGATGTTGTAGATGCCGGTCTTGTAGCGGGCCAGGTTGGCCGGGTCGCGGAAGAACTCCACGGTCCGGGCGAGCCCTTGCTCCAGCGTGTGGGCGGGCTTCCAGCCGGTGGCGTCGGCGAGCCGGGTGGCGTCGGCGACCAGCCGCATCACCTCGGAGTTGGCGGGCCGCAGCCGTGCCGTGTCCTCCCGTACGTCGAGGGCGCTGTCCATGACCTTGCCGATCAGCGCGACGAGGTCGCCGACCGAGATCTCCCCGCCGGTCCCGGCGTTGAAGGTGCGGCCCACGACCTGCTCGGCGGGTGCGGTGCCGACGGCGAGGAAGGCCTGCGCCGTGTCCTCGACGTAGGTGAAGTCCCGCGTGGGCCGCAGGTCGCCGAGGGTGATGGTGCGCTCCCCCGCCGCGACCTGGCCGATGACGGTGGGGATCACCGCGCGCATCGACTGGCGCGGCCCGAAGGTGTTGAACGGCCGCAGCGTCACCACCGGCGTGTCGAAGCTCGCGTGGTAGCTGTCGGCCAGCCGGTCCCCGCCCGCCTTCGAAGCGGCGTACGGGGACTGGGTGTTGATGGGGTGGTCTTCGGTGATCGGCACGGTCCGCGCGGTGCCGTAGGTCTCGCTCGTGGAGGTGTGCACCAGCCTCGGCGTGCCCAACTGGCGTACTGCTTCGAGCACGTTGAGGGTGCCGGTGATGTTGGTGTCCACGTAACTGTGCGGCGCCTGGTACGAGTACGGGATCGCGATGAGTGCGGCCAGGTGGTAGGCGTGGTCGGCCCCTTCGAGCAGGCCGCGTACCGATCCGGGGTCCCGGACGTCGCCGAGGACGATCTCCACCTGGTCCAGGACGTCCGGGGACAGGGTCTCCAGCCATCCGTAGGAGGAGAAGGAGTTGTACTGGGCCATGGCCCGGACGCGATGGCCGGCGGCGACGAGCGCTTCGGTGAGGTGTGAGCCGATGAAGCCTTCGGCCCCGGTGACGGCGGCGAGCGGTGCGGAGGTCAACTCGGGTGTCCTTCCAGTTGCTTGAACGGGCGATGTGCGGCGGCGCCGTGTGGGTCGCGGGTGGTGGTGTCGTGCGCGCGGGCGGTCAGGCGTGCACCGCCGGCCGGCCGAGCAGCCGCAGCACGCACACCGACAGGCACAGGGCCGCGGCGCCGCAGCACAGCGGCAGGACGGCCGGCCCCGGTGGCAGGCGCAGCAGGGTGACCGCGGCGGCGCAGCCCGCGGCGGTCAGGCAGATCAGGGCGGAGGACCAGGCGACGCCGAACGCCTGGAGCAGCAGGGCCGTCCACAGCGTCGCGGCGAGGAGCAGCAGGGCGGCCGGGTCGGCTCCGGTGAGGAGTGCCGCGGGCGCCAGCGGCAGGAGATAGGCGAGCAGGCAGAGACCGAGGAGGCCGGCCGACCTCAGGAGGAAGGCGGCGGGCGTGGCGGTCGCCCGCAGCGCCGCGACCGACCAGCCGCGGTAGCGGTACAGCAGCCACTCGGCCGGTCCCATGCTCACGGTCAGCACGATCACGGCGTACGGGTGCTGCCGGCCCTCCAGCAGGACCAGTGACGCCGCGGCGAGGCCGAAGAGTCCGTAGGGCAGGGAGGCCGGCAGCGGTGGCCGGCGCGCGCCGGGGACGGGCGGGGTGCCGAGCACGCCCCGCAGCGACCAGCCGGCGGCGGCGAGGGTGGCCGCCAGCGCCAGCAGGGGCAGGCCGAGCCTGAGTACGGGGCCGGGCTCCCACCACGGCAGCAGTACGGCGCCGGCGACCAGGGGGCTCAGGGCTGCCAGCAGCAGCCGTTCCCGGGCGAGGACCAGCAGCGCCGAGGCCGCGGCCAGGTACAGCGACTGTGCGGCGGCGGCCAGGACGACCGCTCCGCCGCCGGCCACCACGGCCGCGGTCGCCGTGGCCAGGGCCGCGCCGAGGGCGGCCCCGGCCAGCAGGGTGCGGCCCGCCTCGTGGCGCCCCGTCACCAGGCGCAGGTGGGCGCGGTGCCCCAGTGCCTGGCCCCAGGCCCAGGAGACGACACCGGCCGCGATGAGGGCGGGGGCGTACCGCGCGGACTGCCCCAGCGGGGCGGCGAGCAGGTAGGCGAGGCCCGGCAGGGCGAACAGCACGCCGCGCAGCAGGCAGCGCGCGGTGTCGGGACGCCAGGGGTCGGGGGCGGGCGCGAGCTCGGGGAACGTCCTGGGGACGCGCTCGTACAGCGCGGAGGCCAGGGAGAACAGGTTCGGATGGCCGTACCGGTGCCGGACGGCGTCCGCGGACAGTCCTTCCGCCTCCAGCAGCGCGGCCACCTCGTAGGGGTGGACGGCGGGGCCGATGCGGTCGGCCAGACCGGCGGCCAGCCGGTCCACCTCCCCCTGGTCCGGAACGGGCCGCGGTAACCGCACGACGAGGGTGGGGTCGTCGGCCAGGAGGGTCCGCGGCAGCCGTGAGGCGGCTGCGACCGGCCGGAGGGCGAGGGTGTCCTGTTCGGCTCCGCCCGGCTCCAGTGCCATGGGGCCGCTCATACGGCCACGCTCCTTGTCGCCAGGGGTGACGGAACCTGTGTGCGCTCGTCCGGGGACGGTGCGGCAGCAGGGCCGGCCGGCCGCTGTGCGTACGTCCCCGCGCCGTCCCGTGTCCCCGCGCCGTCCCGTGTTCCCGCCCCGGCCGGCTGCCGCCGGGTGCCGGACAGCTCCAGGTAGATGGCGCGGAAGGTGTCGACGGTCCGGCGCAGGGTGAACTGCTCGATCACCCGGAGCCGGGCCGCCTCCCCCATGGCCGCGCGCCGGGCGGGATCGCCGAGCAGTTCCAGCGCGGCGGCGGCCATCGCGGCCGGGTCCCGTGGCGGTACGACGAGACCCGTGTCCCCCACGGCCTCGCGGACTCCGCCGACATCGGTGGACACCGTCGCCCGCCCGCAGGACATGGCCTCGATCAGCGTGAAGGGGAAGCCCTCGCTGATGCTGGAGAGCATCACGACGTTGCCCGCGGCGTACGCGTCCTTGATGTCGTCGACGCGTCCCTCGAAGGTGACGGCGTCCCCGTGACCGAGTTCGGCGGCGAGGGCCTCGCACCGTTCCCGGTAGGCCTCCCCGCCCCGGGGTGTCCCGCCGAACAGCCGCAGCCGGACGTCGGGACGCTCCGCCCTGACCAGCGCGACGGCCCGGATGAGGGTCTCCAGGTCCTTGATCGGGTCGACGCGGCCGGCCCAGCTGAGGGTCGGCGCGTCCGGTTCGGGTCCGGCCGGCGGGAAGGCTTCCGGGTCCACCCCGTTGTAGACCGTGCGGATCGACGCCGGGTCGGCCCCGCCCTCCTCCTCCCACAGCCGGTTGTAGCGGTTGCCCGGCGTGATCAGGGCGGCCCTGCGGTAGCTCTCCTCGGCCAGCAGCCGGAAGAAGCCCAGGACGAGCGCCTTGACCGGCCAGCGGTAGGGGCCGGTGCGGTAGCCGAGGTAGCGCTCGCGGAGGTAGACGCCGTGCTCGGTGAGGAGCAGGGGGACACCGTGCTGTTCCAGGGCGGCCAGTCCGGGCAGGACGGCGACGCCCCCGCTGACCGCGTGGGCGACCCCGTCCTTCGGCAGCGGCGCGGCCAGCGGGCGCAGGGCGTGCTCGAGCAGTCCGGTGGCGGTGACCGCGTCGTGCAGCGTGGGGCGGGCCTCACGGACGACCAGGCCCCGGCGGTTCCACACGGCGGTCAGTACGGCGATCGCCCGGTCGCCGCGCAGGAACGGGCCGAGTGTTCCGTCGGCGGCGGCCCGCGCCATGGTGTGCAGGGCCGGGGCGAAGCCGCTCTCCGCGCACGGGTCGAGCAGTGCCGTCAGGAACTGCTCGTAGGCACCGGCCAGGACTTCGCGCGGACGCCGCCCGGGCGGGCGGCCCTCGGGCGGGGTTCCCCACATCGGGACGGTCAGGACGTTCGAGACGTGCGCGGGCAGGTCCCACACGACGGGTTCGCGGCCGGTGCCGGTGACGGCGAGGACGTCGAAGTCGATGTCGGGCATGCCACGGACGAGTTGGTCGCACCAGACGCTCACACCGCCGTGACTGTGCGGATAGGTGCCTTCGGTGAGCAGGGTGACGCGCGTCGCGCGGGGGCGTCGCACGCCGTGGTGAACGTACATCGGTGGGCTCCACGGCCGGGTGCGGGGAGGGATGCGGGGAGGGTCGTGCAGGCCGGGTTCCGGACCCGGTCACGCGTCGGTGGCCGGGTCCGGTGTCTCGGGTGGGTCGGTGCGCCGTTCAGCTCTGCGTGGTGTACGGGACGTGGTCCCTCACGCCGGCGGGGACCCGGGTGTCCGGGGCCGGCTCGACGGCCGGGGCCTTCGCGTCCGGGGCCGGTCCGTTGCCGTCGGTGGCGGCACCGTCCGTGGCGGACGCCGGCAGGGTGAAGGAGAGGCCGGTCCGGTCCGCCGTCGGTGTCCAGCCGGACACCCGGCCCGCATAGGCCTCACCGAACGCTTCGCCCGCGAGGGTGGTTCCGGTGGGCACGGTGACGGTGGCGGTCGTGCCGTCCGGCGCCTCGACGGTCACCGTGCCGCCGGTGCGGTAGGCGGTGACCCGGCCGTCCCGCAGGGCGTCGGCCCAGGCGGCGCGGCGCTGGAGTTCGACGCCGATGTCCTTCATCCGCAGGTTCACCACGGGGGTGTTGTCGGCGAACAGGGTCTCGTAGCCGTCGAGTACGCCGTCCAGGACCGGGTAGGCGATGCGGTCCTCGGCCAGGTTGGACTGGTGGATGAAGTGCGGCTTGGGATCGTTGGCGAGGACGTGGCCGAGCGCGATCCGGGTCTCCAGGGGGACGATGTACCCGGTGTATCCCGTCGCGGTGTCCAGCGGAGCCGGCAGGCACGTCGTGGTGGCCGGGTTGTCCTCGCAGATGCCGCTTCCGCCCTGGGCGCGGCTGGTGTAGATCCAGTTGTACTCGTCGACCTGCTCGGCTGCCCGCCCGGCGTTGTAGAAGACGTTCATCGGGTAACGGGACACGGTCGTGGCCGGGCCGACCCGACGCTGGGAGGGATCACGGGAGTTGTCCGAGGCGAGCCAGGTGATGCCGTTGTCGGCGAGGGCGGGGCCCAGGTTCGGGTTGTCGTCGGGCTGCTGCGGCAGCACCTTGAGCCCGGAGTGTTCACCGGTCACCAACTCGTCGTCGTGCAGGGGAAGTCCGGCGGTCTGGCCCCAGACGCGGTTGGTGGCGATCTCGTCGGAGATGGTGGTGCGGCCGACCCACTTGGTGCTGCCGTCGGCGTGGGTGGCGCACCGCCAGGGAACCACCGTGGTGTCCTGCTCGCAGCCGAGGAAGGCGTGCGTGTAGGTGTGGTTGATCCAGCGGAACCGGTCGCGCTCGGCGATCAGCCTGTCCGCCAGCGCGTCGGCTCCGCCGTTGTCCTCACGGTGGTCGACGCTGCCGGCGGCGTTGTAGGCGAAGTCGAGGGTGAAGTCCTGCCCGTTCTGCCAGGAGGTGGCGTGGTCCACGTCGGCGGGGAGCATGCGGATCGGGTCGGGTGTGCCCCCGCCCTCGGAGCAGTCGACGTCGCCGGGGGTGCAGTTCAGCTCCGTGTCCCAGCGGTCGTCGGCGGCGAGGACGTCGTCGACGTGCACGGCGAAGTAGTTCCTGGAGGCCCCCAGGTGCACGCCGCCGGTCATCCAGTCCACGATGCCGCGGGCCAGCAGCCTGAACTGCTGCTGGTACTGGTTGTAGACGAAGGTGACGACGAGTTCCCGCCGCCCGTCGTGCCGGTACTCCCCCACCAGCGAGCCCCGCCCGCTGTGGCCCGGGATCGCGGCCTCGACGTACGGGGTGAAGTCCGCGCCGGCCACGGGTGTCGACAGGTAGGCGTAACTCTCGCCCACGGTGGGTGAGTTGTCCTCGAAGGGAACCTGGCCGTCCAGGTAGCCGAAGGGGCCCGCCCGGCCCGCGGCGGTCACCTCGGCCCGCACCCCGTCGATGCTGCCGGCGTAGCCGCCGTCGACCGGGTACTCCAGGCCCGCCTCCGGACGCGCGTAGGTGTAGGCGTCGACCTGCGGGATGTCGTAGGTCCGTTCATAGGCGGCGAGCGCCGTCATCTCGGGCGAGTTCGCCGGGAACGGGTTGTCGTTGGGCAGGACCACCGCCTGGTACTTGGCGCGTGGTCCCCCGTCCACGGTGTCGGCGAGGAAGCCCGCGTCGATGGCGGGGCGGTCGGACCGGGTGAGGTCCACTTCGGTGTACGGCGTGCCGGCGGCCTCCAGTTCGGCCGCGATCGCGTCCACGGCCGGACCTCCG
The DNA here is from genome assembly GCF_042717095.1 of Streptomyces sp. NPDC058632. Classification (NCBI taxonomy): domain Bacteria; kingdom Bacillati; phylum Actinomycetota; class Actinomycetes; order Kitasatosporales; family Streptomycetaceae; genus Streptomyces; species Streptomyces sp. NPDC058632. The sequence continues at coordinate 31,627 of NZ_JBHXQZ010000048.1, forward strand.
TCGCTGACGACCAGGACGCGCAGGTCGACGCGGGGCAAGCCGTCGGCGGCGTGTGCGGCCGTGCTCGGCACGCCGAGAGCAGCGATGAGCGCGCCCACCGTGAGCACGGCGGTGCGTGTGATCCGCTTCATGCGGTGCAGTCCCCTCCCACGGGCAGGGGTGGACACCGCTCCGCCGGAGCCGACGCACCCCCTTGCGTGACGCCGGCATCCCCCTCAGAGGCCAGTCGTCGACGCATCCGTCGTGTCACATAGTGATGTCTTTGTGCGCTTCTTGTGGGCTGGTTGCGAAACCTGACGGAAAAGTGCGGGTGACCATCAGGGCACGGCGGTCCGGAAGCGACCGGTGCGGCGCCTCGGGACGCGGGAGGCCGGAACGGGCGCGTGGAGCGCCTGAGCAGGTCAAAGACGTGAACGGAGCACCGGCGGGCCGGGGCGGCCCGCCGGTGGGAGTGCCGGAGGTCTGGACCTCTCGGCCGGTGCGGCGCCGGACCGGATCCGGTCAACGACGCCGGGGACCGGCCGTCAGGGGCCCGGTGGGCCCGCCGGGCCCGTCAGGCGCAGAGCACCCGCGTCTCGGGCGTGTGCACCGGACCGCCGCCGGCGTTCTGGGTGTCGCTGAACTCGGCGTAGTAGTACGAGTAGAAGCCGATGTTGCCGTTGCAGCCGGAGTCGGGTGCGACCTGCAGGGTCAGCGTGACGGTCCGGCTCTGCCCGGGCGGGACGGTGGCGCCGTAGTTGGCGCCGAGGTCGGCGGGCCCGGTCCCCGCGCAGGGGGTACTGCCGGCCGCGGTGGCCAGGGCGCATCCGGTGAAGCTGTACTTCAGGTCGGGGCGCTGGGTGGTGAGCCACGTGGGGTCGATCGTCTGGTACACGAACCAGATGTCGTACGTCCTGTTGTTGGTGAGGGTCATCGACAGCTGGACCGTGCCGCCGGGCGTGGTGGTGGCGGTGTCGGTGGCGAACGTCAGCTCGGCGGGCGCGGGGTCGGCCGCGGCGGCCTGGGGTGCCATGCCGAACAGGGCGAGGACGAAGGCGAGGACGGCGGCGGGCCCGAGGCGTCTCAGTGGTGATCTCATGAGCCGGGAGGCTAGGCACGCACCCCGGCGACCGTCTCCCCCGCGAGCGGCCTCCCGTCCGCCCGCCGACCGAAAGTACACCTGCCGTGAAGGAGTTGTGCGCGCTTCGTGACGCCGGCCGGTCGGCGGCATCGCCGCACCACACGGGCGGTCCCGGCGGAGCGTCGGGGGCGACGGGCGGGGCGGAGCGGCCGCACTGCCGCACCCGGGGGCATTGGCGCGTACCGTTCGGGTGACAGGGCGGTGGCGTACGGTGACGGCTGGTGGTGGTCGGCCGTGGGCGCCCGCGTTCTGCCGCGCCGCGCCGGGCCGGGCACGCCCGGCGGCCGCAGCCCGGGACCCGCCACCGACACCTTGCGCGTCAGAGAGTGCCCGGGGTGTCCAGGCCGGTGAGGGCGCCTACGGGGTCCGGGTCGGGGGTCCCCCGGGGCCACCAGTCGTCGTGGCCGGGCTCGGACTCGTACGCGTACCAGAGGTGGTCACGGCCCAGGCGGAGCTGGACGTGCCCCCGGGGGTGGGTGAGGTGGTTGTGCCAGGGGCGGAAGGCGGGCAGGTCGGCGGCGAGGAGGAGGGGGCGGGCTCGGTCGAAGCGGCCGGCCGGCGGGTCCCAGGGATCCTCCAGGACCTCGAGCCCGGCCGGGCCCCCCTGGCGCCAGGCGGCGACCGCGCGGGCCAGCTCGGCGGGGGTGCGCCCGGCCGCGCGGGCGAGGGAGGAGTACAGCGCGCGGGTGGCGGCGGTGAGTCCGGAGCCGGGGCGGGCGGCGGCGAGCCGCACGGCGTCCTGCCACAGCGTGAGCCGGCCGACGGGGTCGCGGCCGGTGGTGAGCAGGGCGTGGGCGCGGGCGGCGGCGTCGGTGGCGAGCTGGTCGAGCGCGAACGGGTCCGGGCTGCCCGGGGCCGCCGGGTAGACGGGTGGCTGCTCCGGGTGCGGGGGCGGTGGCAGCGGTGCCGGAAGGGGCGGGAGGGTGCGCGCGGCGATGGCCTCACGTGCCCGCACCCCGGGGAGGGGTTCCGGTTCTCTCTCCCGGGTGGCACGGGCCGTGCGGGCGGCGCTGAGCCGGGACAGGGCGTCGATCACGTCGCGCTCGCCCCGGCCGCGCAGCAGGAGCAGCACGAACGGGTCGGCGTCGAGCAGCCGGGCGGTCTGGTAGCAGAGGGCGACGGCATGCTTGCAGGGGTGGCCGGAATCGGGGCAGCTGCACCGCGGTTCGAGGTCACCGGGGCGGGGCAGCAGCGGGACCCCGCAGTCGGCGAGGGACTGGGGCATCTCCTTGTCCAGCAGGGCCGCGATGTGGCCGGGCCGGTCGGCGGCCGCGTCCAGGAACCGCTCCCACTCGTCGTCCGCGAAGGTGCGCAGCCGTACCTGCACGCGGTACGGGCGGGGACGGCTTCCCTGGACGTACGCGAGGACGAGCCCGGGGGTGACGGTGATGGCGTCGACGTGCCCCCGCTCGGCGTACCGGCGTCCACGGACCAGCCGCGCGGCATCGAGCGCGCCCTCCTCCAGCGCCGTGACCCATGCGTCGCCCCACCAGGTGTCGGCGAACCCCGTGCCGTCCGGGGTGGGGGGCGGGAACGCGGGGAAGGTGCGGCGCAACTCGCCGTCCCGGGCGGGGGCCGCCATGGAGCGGGGCGTCCGGGGGGTGGCGGGGGGTGAATGAGGGGTCGGGGGTTCCTGAGGTGTCGGGGGCGCTGGGGGTGTCGGGGGTGTGTGGGCGGCCGGTGGTGCGTGCGCGGCCGGTGGCTTGTGAGGCCGGCCGTCGGGCCTCGGGAGCGGCCCGGTCTCGTCGGAGGGCGCGGCCGGGGGTGAGGACGGTGGCGGGAGCGGGAGTGAGGGGGCGGCGTCGGTGAGCAGGTCCCGTACCGCGGGTACTCCCGGCTCCTCGGCCTGCGCCTCGTCCGTCCGGCTACCGGCGGCGCGGTCGCCTCGGGTGGTACGGGGGAGGCGCGGAACGCGGGGAGCGGTGACCGACGGAGCCCGGCCGGTGTGAGGGCCGGTGGCGGTCACCTGCCCGTCGCTCCCCCGGTCGCCGGTCGCGCGCTCACCGGCTGCGCGCTCACCGGAGGACCGGTCGTCGAAGGACCGGTCACCGGAGGGTCGGTCGTCGGTCTCCGTTCGCGCGCGCAGCGCTTCCTCGCGGGCCGAGCGCAGGGCCTGCCGCGCGATGTCGCCGGGGCGCCGGGCGGGCCCCTCCACCTGCACGCCGGTGTCGGTACCGGCGTCACCGGTCGCCGGACCCCCGTGACCCGTCTCTGTCCCCGTCCCCGCCTCCGCTTCCGTGCCCCAGTCGCTCTTCGCGGCGCCGGCCCCGGTCACATACCCGTCTCCGGCTCCGTCCGCCGTCGTCTCCGGGCTTCCCGTGTCCGCCGCGCGCCGGGTCCGCACCGCCCTGCGGAGGGCTTCACGGGCCACGTCACCGGGGCGTTGGTCCTGGGTGCCCGCGGGCTCCCCGTGCTCCTCCGCGGCCGGCGCCGGATCGGCGCTCGCGCGCCTGCGGGCCGCCTTCAGGGCCTCCCGGGCCTCGTCGGACGGGCGGGGTGTCATGACGTCCTCCGCAGGGAGACCAGGTCGGACAGCTCGCGGTCGGTCAGTTCCGTGAGGGCGGACTCGCCGGAGCCGAGGATCGCGTCGGCGAGGGCCCGCTTGGCCTCGAGCATCTCGGCGATGCGGTCCTCGACCGTGCCCTCGGCGATCAGGCGGTGGACCTGGACCGGCTGGGTCTGGCCGATGCGGTAGGCGCGGTCGGTGGCCTGCTCCTCGACCGCCGGGTTCCACCACCGGTCGAAGTGGACGACATGGCCCGCGCGGGTGAGGTTCAGGCCGGTGCCGGCCGCCTTCAGGGACAGGACCAGGACGGGCGTCGCGCCGCTCTGGAAGCGGTCCACCATGCGCTCCCGCTCCGGTACCGGCGTACCGCCGTGGAGGAGGTCGACCGGCACCGCGCGCTCGGTCAGATGTGCGGTGATCAGCCGGGCCATGCCGACGTACTGCGTGAAGACCAGGGCCGAGCCGTCCTCCGCGAGCACGGTGTCGAGAAGCTCGTCCAGCAGGGCGAGTTTGCCGGAGCGGGCCGCGAGGCGGTCGCCGCCGGCCCGTGCGTGCCCGGGCCGGGCATGCTCGTCCTTCAGGTAGAGCGCCGGGTGGTCGCAGATCTGTTTGAGCGCGGTCAGCAGTTTCAGCACCAGGCCCCGGCGGCCCATGCCCTGGGCGGTCTCGATGGCGAGCATCGACTCGCGCACCACCGCCTCGTAGAGCGCGGCCTGTTCGCGGGTGAGCGGGACGGGGTGGTCCGTCTCCGTCTTGGGCGGCAGCTCCGGGACGATGCCCGGGTCGGACTTCTTGCGCCGCAGGAGGAAGGGCCGCACCAGGCGGGAGAGGCGCTCGACGGCCTCGTCGTCCTCGCCTGCCTCCACCGCGCGGGCGTGCCGGGCGCGGAAGGACGTGAGGGGGCCGAGGAGCCCGGGGGTCGTCCAGTCGAGGAGGGCCCACAGCTCGGAGAGGTTGTTCTCGACGGGGGTGCCGGTGAGGGCCACGCGCGCGGGGGTCGGGATGGTGCGCAGGGCCTTCGCCGTGGCCGAGTGCGGGTTCTTGACGTGCTGCGCCTCGTCGGCGACGACCATGCCCCACCGCTGTGCGGCCAGTGTCGGGGCGGCCGAGCGCATCGTGCCGTAGGTGGTGAGGACGAAGCCGCCGGTCAGGCCGTCCAGGGTCCGGTCCGGGCCGTGGAAGCGGCGCACGGGGACGCCGGGGGCGAACCGGTTGATCTCCCGCTGCCAGTTGCCGAGCAGCGAGGCGGGGCAGACGACCAGGGTCGGCTCGGCGCGGTCCCGTTTCAGATGCAGCGCGATGAGGGTGATCGTCTTGCCGAGGCCCATGTCGTCGGCGAGGCAGCCGCCGAGGCCGAGGGAGGTCATGAGATCGAGCCAGGCCAGGCCCCGCAGCTGGTAGTCGCGCAGGGTGGCGTCGAGTCCGGGGGGCGGGTCGGCCGGCCGGACGCCCGTGGTGAGACGGTCGCGCAGGACGGCGAGGGCGCCGACGGGGACGGCCTCGACGGTCTCGCCGTCGGCCTCCGCGGTGCCGGTGAGGGCGACGGACAGCGCGTCGACGGGATCGAGCAGGCCCAGCTCCCGTTTGCGGGCCTTGCGGACGAGGGCGGGGTCGACCAGCACCCACTGGTCACGCAGGCGGACGACGGGGCGGTGGGCCTCGGCCAGGGCGTCCATCTCGGCCTCGGTGAGCGGGTCGCCGCCGAGCGCGATCTGCCAGCCGAACCGCAGCAGGTCCTCGCTCTCGAAGAAGCCGCTCCCGTCGGTCGCCGATCCGGGGGCCGGCCGGACCACCGCCGTCGCGGTCAGGTCCTGGGCCAGGTCCCGGGGCCAGTGCACGGCGACGCCGGCCGCGGCGAGGCGGGTGGCGGCGACGCCGAGCAGGTCGTTCAGCTCGTCCTCGGACAGGGGCAGGACGTCGGGGACGTCCTGGTCGGAGAGCCGGTCCAGCGGGGGCCAGACGCGGGCGGCCCGGCGGACGGCGAGGGCGGCGTCCACGCGCGCGCGGGGGCCGAACGCGCTGTCCGCCGTCCCCGCCCACAGGGCTGCCGCGTCGGCGACGAGGGTGGGGTCGGCGAGGCTGTGCACCTGGACGACCGCCGCGCCCGCACCGCGCGCGCCGGTGCCCCCCGCACCTTCGTCGGAGCCGTCGAACAGGTCGTGGGCGGAGAGGTCGAGGCGGAGCGAGACGCGCACACCGGCGTCCATGCCGGCGGCGACCTCGGCGGCCCAGTCGTGGGCGCCGGGCAGCCGCTGGGCCTTGCGGGCGGCGAACGGCAGACCCGAGGCGTACGGCGCGGCCGGGGTGCGGGGCAGGGTGTCCGCGACCGCGTCCAGGAAGGCGCGGACCAGGGCTTCCGGCTGCGGCAGCCGGAGCGGGCCGGGGCCGGGCAGCGCGACGGCGTGGCCCTCGAAGGGCATGGCCGCGGCCACGGCGCGCAGGTGTGCCACGTCGTCCGGGTCGAGAGGGCCCGCCCGCCAGGCGTCGTGACCGGTGGCCGTCAGGCCGGGCAGCAGCCGGCCGCGGGCGGTGAGCCGCAGGGCGTGCAGGGCGGCGGCGCCCCAGCAGGCGGTGGCGGGGTGCGCCGCGGGGGTGTGCCGGGCACGGACCAGCACCGGCAGGGCCTCGTCGAGAGGGAGGGAGAACGCGGTGACCGTCTGCCGCCGGACCCCGTCGCCGTGCGGGCGGATGACGGTGAGCCGCGTACGCAGGGCATGCGCCGACGACGCGGGTACGGCGTCGGCGGACCGCGGACCACCGGCGCCGCCCACGGCCGGCCCGGCTCCGAGAACCCGGGAGCCGCCTGGCCGGACAGGTTCCGACGCGGCGCTTTCCTCCCCGGCGGGTTCCGGCCCGGCAGACTCGGACGCGGCTTCGGCGGGGGCGCTCCCGGGGTCGTAGAAGGCGACGCGTCCCTCGCGCGGCAGGGCCGACGGCAGGAAGACGGCGGCGAGCCCGACGGAGATCCCGGAGATCTCCTCGACGACGTCCGCGATCGCCGCGTCCGCCGGGCGGGCCTCCCCCGTGCCCGTGCGCGTCCCTGCCGTGTGCCGGTCGGCCGTCACGGTCGCCTCGCTCATGCGCCCTGTCACCGCCCGCCCGTCCTCGTCGCCGTCCATGCCCGCCCGTGTCGTTCGACCATCCGTCGTCGACTCTACGGGCGGGCACTGACAGTCGGTTCCGGCGGCCGGGCCCGGCCGGACCGGGCGCACCCGGTCACCGGACGGGAGCGGCGGCGCGGATCAGGGAACCGTCCGGGAGACGACGTACACCCTGGGGAAGCCCGGCTTGCCCTCGTTGACGACGACATCGTGCGTGGGCGCGGGGTTCTTCCGTTCGTTGACGAGACCGGACCAGATGCCGGGGCGGTCGAACTTCCAGCCGGTGACGTCCTGGTCGCGTTCGCTGATGGTGATGCTGTCCGGCTCCAGGTCGTCCTGCTGGACGCCCATGCTGGTGAGGAAGGCGCTCAGGCCGGCGTCGGTGGTCTCGAACTCGACGTACAGGCGGCTGGTCTTCCAGTTGTTCGTCTCGTAGGTGGCCACCCACCAGGCGGGGTGCGGGATCGGCACCTGGTAGAGGCGGCGCTGCACCTTCGACGGCCAGCCCTGGGTCAGGCTGTTCGCCGAGTACCTGGCCTCCTTGTCCTTGCCGCTGGCCCGGCTCTGGTTCGCGGAGATCATCAGGTATCCGGCGGGGACGCCGATGAGCAGCACGATGATCAGGAGGGTGAGTGCCCTGCGGCGGATCATGTGCCCGCGGCCCTCGGGCGGCCGGGGTCCGCCGAAACGGTCGGACGGGTGGGGGGTGTCGCTCGTCACGGCGTCTCCTGGACGGCTCGGCCGGCCTCCGTGTACCGCTCGTAGCGCTCGTACCGCTCGACCCGGCGGCGCTTGGCGCGGCGGAAGCGGCGGGCGACCAGGCGGGCGAGGTCGGCTGCGCCGACCATGCCGGCCTCGGGGCCGAGCTGGGCGCGGACGATGTGGGCCTCGGGGCGGTAGCCGCGGCCGGTGAGCTGCCGCTTGAAGGCGTCCCGCGCGGGTCCGATCAGCAGGTCGTCGGCGGCCGAGACCCCGCCGCCGATGACGAAGCAGGAGGGGTCGAGGGCGGCGGCGAGGTTGGCGATGCCGACGCCGAGCCACTGGCCGATGTCCTGGAGGAGCTCGATGCACATGGCGTCGCCCTCGCGGGCCAGCTCGGTGATCATCGGTCCGCTGATCTCGGCGATGTTGCCCTTGACGTGCTCGATGATCCCGTAGGCGACCGGTGAGTCGGCGGCGGCCAGCTCGCGCGCCTCGCGGACCAGTGCGTTGCCGGAGCTGTACTGCTCCCAGCAGCCGCGGTTGCCGCAGGGGCAGCGGTGGCCGCCGGGGACGACCTGCATGTGGCCGAACTCGCCGGCGACGCCGTACTTGCCGCGCTGGACCTGGCCGTCCTGGAGGATCGCGCCGCCGATGCCGGTGCCCAGCGTGATCATGACGAGGTGGTCCTCGCCGCGTCCCGCGCCGAAGCGCCACTCGGCCCAGGCGGCGGAGTTGGCGTCGTTGTCGACCAGGACGGGGACGGCGAGGCGGCCGGCGAGCCGGTCGCGCAGCGGCTCGTTGCGCCACGAGAGGTGGGGGGCGAACAGCACGCGGTTGCGGTCGGCGTCGACCCAGCCGGCCGCGCCGATGCCGACCGCGTGCACGTCGTGCCGGTCGGACAGGTCAAGCACCAGTTCGACGATGGTGTCCTCGACGACTTTCGGGCTCTTGGACTTGTCCGGGGTCTCCGTGCGGAGCCGCTCCAGGATGTTGCCGTCGGCGTCGACGACGCCCGCCATCACCTTCGTGCCGCCGATGTCGATGCCGACGGTCGGCACGCGCGGTGCCGTCAGGTGCGAGCGGCGTTCCCGGGTGCCGACCGTGCGGAGCACGGGAGCACGGCGGGAGCCGATGGGGGCGGCGCCCGCCCGGGCGGAACTCAGCGCCCTGGGGAGTGTGAGGTCGCGGTAGGTGCTCATCGTCGCCGATTCTGCCTCACGGTGACCCTGGGTGGCGTACCCGGGAGCAAAGGGGTCGCGTGACGCGCGCCGCCTCCGGGATGCTCCCGGCGGCTTCTTGATGGCCCTCGGGTGACTTCCCGAGAGCTTCCCGACGGCTTCCCGGCGCGTTCCGACGACTGCGTCCACAGGAACAAGTCTCGCATTTCGACACCTCGCTCCATGATCCGGTCACATTGTCCGGACAATGCGACGAAGATCGCCCCAAGTCGCCCGCGCCACCTGGACTTCACCGGAACTTCAGGAGCCGTGAACGGTCGCGGAGCCCAGGGGCGTCACGACCGTACGAGCAGCTGGAACTCGAACGAGTAGCGGTCGGGCCGGTAGGTGTGGGTGCCGAACTCCACGGCGCGGCCGGTGTCGTCGAAGGTCACACGCTGCATGGTGAGGAGCGGGGCGCCCCGCTCCTCACCGAGCCGCTCGGCCTCGGCGACCCCGGCGGCACGGGCGCCGATGGTCTGGCGGGCGCTGTGCAGGGTGATCCCGGCCGCGCGCATCAGCCGGTACAGGCCGGTGGCCTCCAGCTGCCGGGTGTCCAGGTCGAGCAGCCCGAGGGGCAGGTAGTTGCACAGGTACGCCATCGGCTCCCCGTGCGCGAGCCGCAGCCGCTCGATGCGGTGCACCTCGCCCGCCTCGGCCACCCCGAGGGCCGCGGCGACCTCGGGGGGCGCCGGGACGACCGTGTTGACCAGGACTTTCGTGGCGGGGCGATGACCGGCCGCCTCAAGGTCGTCGTAGAGGCTGCTGAGCTCCAGGGGCCGCTTGACCTGGCTGTGCACCACCTGGGTACCGACTCCGCGCCGCCGCACGAGCAGGCCCTTGTCGACGAGGGACTGGATGGCCTGGCGGACGGTCGGCCGGGACAGGCCGAGGCGCCCGGCCAGCTCGATCTCGTTGCCCAGCAGGCTCCCGGGGGTCAGCCTGCCGTGCTCGATGGCGGCCTCCAGTTGCTGGGACAGCTGGAAGTACAGCGGTACGGGGGAGCCGCGGTCCACGCTCAGCTCCAGCTGCACGGTCGGGTCCACTCCTGGTTTGGGCACGGCCCGAGCGTAGCCCCGTGCGTGGTGGACGGGAAGTAGTGTGGTTCGATTGTCCGGACATACGGATTGACAGGGAGGGGCACGGGCCGCAGTTTGTTCCCATGCGCATCGGGGTCATCGGTACGGGCCGTATCGGCACCATTCACGCCCACACACTCAGCAGACATCGCGACGTGGGGTCCTTGATCCTCACGGACGCCGACCCGGCGCGGGCACAGGCCCTCGCACACCGGCTCGGTGAGACGGCGGCGCCCGGGGTGGACGAGATCTACACCTGGGGGGTGGACGCCCTGGTGATCACCACGGCCACGTCCGCCCATGCCGAACTCATCGGCCGGGCAGCCCGCTCGGGGCTGCCGGTGTTCTGTGAGAAGCCCATCGCCCTCGACCTCACGGGCACGTTACAGGCGGTCGCGGAGGTCGAGGCGGCCGGGACGGTCCTGCAGATGGGCTTCCAGCGCCGGTTCGACCCCGGCTACACGGGTGCGCGTGAGGCGGTGCGTTCGGGTCGGCTCGGCCGACTGCACACCGTACGGGCGATGAGCAGTGACCCGGAGCCGCCGCCGGCCGGGTATCTGCCGCAGTCCGGCGGGCTGTACCGGGACACGCTGATCCACGACTTCGACATCGTGCGCTGGGTGACCGGACGGGAGATCGTGGACGTCTACGCCGCCGGGTCCGACGCGGGTCCCTCGATGTTCCGCGAGGCGGACGACGTGGACACCGGCGCGGCACTCCTCACCCTCGAGGGCGGCACGCTCGCCGCCCTCACCGCGACGCGGATGAACGGCGCGGGCTACGACGTGCGCATGGAACTCGCCGGGGAGCGCGACCAGATCGTGGTCGGCCTGGACGACCGTACGCCGATCGCGTCCACCGAGCCGACCGGGCCGCCGGCCGCGGACAAGCCGTGGACGGGCTTCCTGGAGCGTTTCGGGCCCGCGTACGAGGCGGAACTGAACGGGTTCGTCGAGGTGGTGCGGGGCGAGCGGGCCAATCCCTGCGACGGGCGCGAGGCCCTCCAGGCACTGCGCGTCGCGGAGGCCTGCGAACGGTCCCGCCGGGAGCGCAGACCGGTACGGCTGATGGAGATCGCGGGCGGGGCGGCGTCTGTCCACGCGTGAGCGTGGCCCTACGGGGGACATGGGCGCTCGGACGTCGATGACGCTCGAGCGCCCGGGCGACGGGGGCTCAGGGCGCGGAGGCCGGCAGGACCGTGCCCTGGGCGACGGCGCACAGGGTCGCGGTGCCGTCGTCGTCGAAGGTGTGCGGGTCGCAGCGGACGACGGCCCGGCGGCGGCCGGCGTGCACGCCCTCCGCGCGCGAGGACGCAGACCCTCGTCACCGGCCTCGCGCCCGGTGGCCGATGCGCGCGAGGGCGGCGCGCGGCGGTCGTCCCGCGCATGAGAAAACTGCTGGGGATTCTCGGCGTGCTCGCCCTGCTGCGGGGTGCCGCCTGCCTGGTGACCGGGTTCACCGCCCTGGACGTGGGCCCGGTGCGGCCGCCGGGGTTCCTGGACGGCCTCGAGATCTGCGCCGGCATCACCCTGCTCGTTCCGGGCTTCGCCCCGTTCGCCGTGGCGGAGAGCCGGAAGTCCGGCTGAGGACGGCACGTGAGGGTTCCGGGAAGCCCTTCGGTATCGCGCTTGCCCGGACGGGCACCCGGCCGGGCACCGGGCGTCGTGGGGACGCGGACGTCAGGCCGGATTGAGGGTGGTCTGCTGAGGGCCGGAATCAGGGCCGAGGGTTCGTGGGTCCGTGGGGCGGGCGACGTAGACGGGAGCGTCCGACTGGTAGAAGAGGTCGATGTCGACCTCCTCGCCGCCGACGATCAGCGTGTCCCACGCGCCGCTCTCCTGAAGCGTCCGCAGGGTCGTCGGCGCGAGCGTGGCGAGGTGGTCGCGCAGTTCCTCGTCGGCGGGCATGCCGGGGAGGCGGGGTTCGAGGCGCTCGCGTATCGCTCGCATCCGCTCGAGCAGCGCCTCCAGATCGGGCCGCTCCGCCTCGGGGCCGACGGCCGGGACCTGGGCCGGGGCCTGCTCCATGCTGCGGGCGATGATGTCCTTGATGGCGCGGGTGACGCCCTGCTCGTCGGTGGCGACCATGGCGTTCCACGCGCGGCTCTTGTGCCGGTACTGCAGCATGGACATCGCGGCCTCGTGCCGGATGAAGTCGGCGTCGCGCAACGGCCGGCCCTGCCACGTCTGGCCGAGCGAGCGGGCGAGGGACACCGCGGAGGCCAGACCGCTGTTGAGACCGCGCCCCGGCCAGAAGTGAATGGCGTTGGCCGCGTCGCCCAGCAGGAAGCCGTAGGTTCCCGGGCTCGTCGCGGTGGAGCGGCTGAGCTGCGCCGTGAACCGGGGGCGCTGCACCATGTCCAGCCGGAACGAGGTGATCGCGCTGAGGTCGTCCTCGGCCACGCCGAACAGCCTGAGGCCCTCCTGGATCCGCTTCCACAGCGGCGAGCCGCGCAGCAGGGCGGGCAGGAAGAGCGTGCCGTGGGTGGGACAGACGAATTCGTTGTCCTCGTGGCGGCTCATCACGCAGGGGCGTGCGGCGATGCACTCCTCGAAGACCTGGCGGACGGGATCGATGCCGATGACGGCCTTGGCCTCGTCACGGGTGAGCCTCATGTTCAGGAAGCCCTCGCCACGCAGCGAGTTGAGCAGGAACCTGTTCTGCGACACGGTCAGCAGGACGCTCATCTGGTCCGTGAGCGGCGACTTGACCCGCAGCCCCAGCACCACGTCCTGGAGGTGCTCGCCGTCGAGGGAGTAGATGGAGGCGTCGGCGGCGCCGAAGCGGTCGCCGTAGTGCTCGCGCGTGCGGGACCGTCCGCCTTCGCAGATCACCAGGACGTGCTCCCGGGTGAGCCCGCTCTCGTGCTCCGACGGATCGAAGCGCTTGGGCACGAGCCGGATCGCGGCCTTGCTGTTGGCCAGCTCCAGCAGCCGGTCCTCGACGTAGGCGATCCGGATGTTGCGGGGAGGCCTGCCGTCGACGGAGTCCGGCCCGACGGGCCACATCTCGGAGAAGTGGCCCGCGTCGGAGAACAGCGCGGCCTGCATCTCCTCCGTCAGCGCGAGGTACTGCCGGCTCTGGACGGTCACGACCTGCTGACGGCGGACGTTACCGTGGGTCTCGTCCTTCCAGGCCACCTTGGATCCGGTCCTGGTCCACCGTCCCTCGTAGACGGTGATCGACACGCGCCCCGGCAGCGCGTTCTCCAGCATCAGGGCGAAGGCGAGACCGACCGGGCCCCCGCCGGCGACCGTGACGCGGAGGTCGGCGGGGTTCGCCGAGGCCGCGGCGCGCGGAACGTCGAGCTGGGAGAGGTCCATGACCGTCTCCAGGGCTTCCTGTGTCTCGAACGCGAAGGTCTCGTCACCGATCCGGATGACGTCGCCGTGCTCCAGCACGTGCCGTGTGACGCGCTGGTCGTTGACATAGGTGCCGTTCCTGCTGTTGTGGTCGTGGAGGACGAACGCATCGCCCTCCACGAGGATCTCGGCGTGCAGGCGGGAGGCGCGAGTGCTGACGATGATCACATCGTTGTCGCTCTTGCGCCCGAACCGCAGGGAAGCGGTGCCCAGCACCACACTCTGACCGCTGAAGGGACCCGTGCGTCCCACGATGACCGACGACACTTCATACTCCTAGCAGACATGTCTCGGCGCCGGACGGGACCGCGTCGTGCGGTTGGTCCGGCGTGAGGACCGGATGATGCGAAACCAAGACGGAATCCGGATCCGATCGGTCACCGGATCCCTGGCTCCGGACCGGATCGGGCCGGTCGGAGGACCGCACGCCGGACGACTCGTGGCGCACCGCCCTGGCCGTCACTCGCAGTTCAGCGAGAACGGCACTGTGTCGGACACCGTCTGCTGCGACGACCGGATCTCCACGCCCATCGCGCTCGCGAGCGTCCCCGCCTGCGAGTACGTCGCCACGCGCACCGTCTCGCGGTGGGTGCGGGGGCCGCCTTCCGAGAACGTCAGCGTCCGCCAGGTCCTGTCGACCACGGACCCTTCCGACGACACCCACCGGTAGGTGAACCGCACGGGCAGCTCCGTCACGGTGAAGGTGGCCGTGAACGCGGGGGCCTGTTCCTGCGGTGGCGGGCAGCTTCCCGAGTACGTCGTGTTCGTGCCCGTGACCGCCACCGACACCGACTGCTGCGCGGAGGCGTCCGATGCGTCGCCCCCTGCGGCGGAGGAACCGTTCTGCTCCTCCTGTGTGGGGGAATTCCCGTTCGCGCCGGGGGCATTGGCGTCCCCTCCGCCCTCGTCCTCCCGGCTCACGAGGGCGTAACCCAGCCCTCCCAGGAGCAGGGCGGAGACGACAGCCGCCACCAGCACGTACCCCGTGCGCCGGCCGCGGCGTGACGGAACGGACTCCGGCGCCTCGACGGCGACCGTTGCCGGAGCCGTCGAGGGTGAGGGCGACGACGAAGCCGGCGAGGACACGAGGGGCGGCGCCGGGGGCGTCCGGTCCGGGGGCGTCCGGTCCGGGGGCGTCCGGGCTGAGACCGCCGCGGTGTCGTGGGGGGACGAGGGATGTGCGGTGGGGAGTGCGTCGGCGGCGGCCGTCGGGGAGGCGTCGGGCGAGGTCTGCGCGGGAGCCACCGGTGTCTCGGTGGTCGTCGCGGTGTCCTCCTTCGACGAGGGCTGTACCGGGAGCCGTATGCCATCGGTCGACGCGTCGACGGCCGGCACGTCGACGGTCCGCGCGTCGACGGTCGGCACGTCGACGGTCCGCGCGTCGACGGTCGGCACGTCGACAGTCCGCGGGTCGACGGTTCGCGGGTCAATGGACCGTGGGTCGACGGCCCGTGGGGTGGCAGTCGGCGCGTCGACGGTTGCGTCGACGGTCGGCGCGTCGACGGTGTCCGTCTCCGCGGTGTCCACGCCGGACGTGCCGCCCTCGGCTACGAGCCGCAGGTCCTGCGCGGTCCGTTCGGCGGAGAACCGTTCGGCGGGGTCCTTGCGCAGGAGTCCTTCGATGACGGGGGCGAGCGGGCCGGCCCGGTGCGGGAGGGGCGGTTCCTCGTCGACGACGGCGCGCAGCGTGCTCAGGGCATTGGCCTGCCGGAAGGGTGACCGGCCCTGGACGGCGGTGTAGAGCAGCACGCCCAGGGACCACAGGTCCGTCGCCGGACCGAGAGCACGCCCCAACGCCTGCTCCGGTGCGAGGTATTCGGGCGAGCCGACGACCTCGCCGGTCATCGTCAGAGCGGTGTCGCCCTGCACCACGGCGATGCCGAAGTCGCTGAGGATCACTCTGCCGTCGTCGTCGAGCAGGACGTTGGCGGGTTTCACGTCGCGGTGCAGCACTCCGGCGGCGTGGGCGGCGTGCAGCGCGGACAGGACCTCTGCGCCGATCCGTGCGGCCTCCCGAGGAGACAGCGTCCCCTGGGACTTGAGGAGGTCGGCGAGCGACCGGCCGCGGACGAGTTCCATCACGATCCAGGGACGGCCACCGTCGGTGACCACGTCGTGGACGGTGACGACGTTGCGGGCGGTGACACGGGCCGCGGCCCACGCCTCGCGCTCCAGCCGGGTGTACATGCGCTCGACCTTCTCCGCGGGCAGCCCGGCGGGTGCGCGTACCTCCTTGACCGCGACCTCGCGGTGCAGCACCTCGTCACGGGCGCGCCACACCGTTCCCATGCCGCCCTCCCCCAGGCCGGACAGCAGACGGTAGCGGCCGGCGACCAGCCGCTCGTGGCCCGCGTCCGAAGACGCTGTGTCCTGATGGTGCATCGGGCGGTTCTCCCTCGTCTCTCGGACATGCCGGGTGCGCCCGGACGCCGCCCATCCGGCCGGCATCCCTCAACCCCCCTGACCTTTCGCCTCGTGCGACGACTCCGTCACCCTCAACTACACTTAGGCCAGGCCCTTTTGATTCTCCGAAGTCTAACAACGCCGTCTCCCGCCCTCTGCCCCGCGAGATGCCGGTGTCCGCCCTCTTCGTCGACGCGAGCAGACCGGCCTCGGCGCGCGGGAGCCCTCGTACTGCGGCTGCGGGCCCGGATCGGGGCCCGGGGCAGGACGCATCCCCGCCTCGTCCACCGCGGCCCCGGCCGGCCCGGTGGGTCAGCCGCCCAGTTCCCGGTGGCGGGCGGCCAGGGCGGCCGACCCCTGCTCGGTCAGCGAACCGAACAGGCGCAGCCGGGAGATGCCCCCGTCGGGGAAGACGTCCACGCGCGCGTGCGTGCCGGTCGCCGGGGCGGGGAGGACGAAGCGGTGGTTGGTGTCGGGCTGGAGACGGGTCCGGGGCAGGATCTCCCGCCAGCCGCCGTCCCCACCCTGCCCGTCGGCTCTGCCGTGCTCCGTGTCCCGTACCGACACCGACGCCCAGCCCGCGCTGTTGCCCTTCAGGTACACGGTGTCGATCTCGAGGGCGCGGATCTCCGCCTGGCCCGCGAGCCGGTAGCGGATCCAGTCGTGCCCCCGGTCACGGCGGCGCCGGGTCTCCCAGCCGTGGTCCATCTGGTGGGAGCGGCCGGGCCTGATGGTGTTCGCGGGCGGTGAGTAGAAGCGGTCGGACGCGTCCTCGACCCGGCCGCCGTTCTCCAGGGCGACGACGTCGAAGGTGCCCAGGGCCTCCAGCCACACCGGGTCGGGGGCGACCTCGCCGTGCACGCGCAGGCGCGCGATGCCTCCGTCGGGGTGCTGGGACAGGCGCAGGTGGGTGTAGCGCCGGTCGGCCGGTACGGCGAAGCCGTTGGCCGCGTGGCCGCCCACCGGGGTGCGCGGCAGCAGCGTCGTCCACGTCACCTCGTCCGACAGCAGTTCCTCCGGTGCCGGGGAGCCGGGCACCGAGGCGCCCTCGACCGACACCGCCTGGGGGTGGTTGCCGCGGAAATGGGCGGTGTCGACGACGATGCCGTGGACGACTCCGGGCGCGCCGAGGCGGATCAGCGCCCAGTCGTGGTCCTCCGCCGCCGGCCAGGGATGCCCGGCGCAGGAGCCGCGGCGGCGCCGGGTCTCCCAGCCGTCCATGATCTTGCCCTTGTGTCCGAAGTGCTCGGGGTCGAACACGGCACGACCGGGCAGCAGCAGGTTCTCGCGCTCGGCGAAGAACTCGTCGTTGGCGGCGACGACACCGGCGCCGAGCCGGCGGTCGGCGAGGTCGGTGAGCTGGGTGAAGGGGAAGTCTGCGGTGCGGTAGTCCGCGTACGGGTCACCGCCGCCGTAGGGGCGCGCGTCGCCGGTGAAGCGGGCCGCCGGGGTTTCGTGCTGCGCGGTCACGGTGATCCGGTCCTGCCTTTCGGTGGTCGGTGGCCAGGGGACGCGCGGGTCAGGGGACGCGGGTCAGCAGCCGGCCCTGCGGGGCGGTGAACTCGCCGTCGGTCATGATGCGCCGGCCGCGCAGCCAGGTGGACTTCACGACGCCGTACAGGGTCCTGCCCGCGTACGCCGTCACGCGGTTGCGGTGCTGGAGCCCCGCCGGATCGACGGTGAAGGTGTCGTCGGGGGCCAGGACGGCGAAGTCGGCGTCGTGGCCGGGCGCGATGGCGCCCTTGCGGCCGTCGAGGCCGGCGAGTCCCGCCGTACGCGTCGACATCCAGCGCACGACGTCCTCGAGGCCGTGTCCCCGTTCGCGGGCCCCGGTCCAGACGGCGGGCAGGCTGAGCTGGAGGCCGGAGATGCCGCCCCATGCGGTGGCGAAGTCGGCCGTCTTGAGGTCGGCGGTGGACGGGGAGTGGTCGGTGACCACGCAGTCGATGACGCCGTCCGCCAGCGCCTGCCAGAGCGGGTCCTGGTTGGCGGCTTCGCGGATGGGCGGGCAGCACTTGAACTCGCTGGCACCGTCCGGGACTTCCTCGGCGGTGAGGGTCAGGTAGTGGGGGCAGGTCTCGACGGTGACGCGTACCCCGTCGGACTTGGCCTCCGCGATCAGCGGCAGCGCGTCGCTGGAGGACAGGTGCAGGATGTGCACGCGCGCGTCGAGGCGTTTCGCCTGCGCGAGGAGCCGGGCGATGGCGGTGTCCTCGGCGTGGCGCGGGCGGGAGGCGAGGAAGTCGGCGTACTTCGGGCCGCCGTGCCGGGGGGCGGCGTCGAGGTGGTCCGGGTCCTCGGCGTGCACGATCAGCAGCCCGTCGAAGGCGGCGATCTCCGCCAGGGCGCGGGCCAGTTGGTCCTGTCCGAGGTGCGGGAACTCGTCGACGCCGGACGGCGAGAGGAATGCCTTGAAGCCGAAGACGCCGGCCTCGTGCAGCGGGCGCAGGTCCTCGACGTTGCCGGGCAGGGCGCCGCCCCAGAAGCCGACGTCGACATGGGTCCGGCCGGCGGCGGCCTGCTGCTTGGTGCGCAGACGGCCGGTTGTCGTCGTCGGCGGGAGGGAGTTGAGCGGCATGTCGACGAGCGTGGTGATGCCGCCGGCCGCCGCCGCGCGGGTGGCGGTCCAGAAGCCCTCCCACTCGCTGCGGCCCGGGTCGTTGACGTGCACGTGGGTGTCGACCAGGCCGGGCAGCAGGACGTCGTCGCCGAGGTCCGTCAGGCGGGCCGCCCCGGGGACGGGTGCCTCGTACGGCAGGACGGCCGTGATCGTGCCGCCGGCGACGGCGACCGAAGCGGCGCGCGTCCCCTCGGGAGTGCTGACGCGTGTCGAGCGCAGCACCAGTTCGACGTCGGACACCCGCGCCCTCCTGAGCCTCCACGGTCACTATTTCAACGTTCTGTTGAAGGAGTCTTCACTCCCGCTTTGGCGCCGTCAAGAGAACACCGCCCGCACGGGCACCGGCGGCCGGCCTCTGGACTGTTCCATGAAGCGGAATTAGAATTTCGGGAAACAGAATGTACGAATGCACAGACAGGCAGTCGATCGACTGCCGGGTAGGCTTTCCCCTTCCCGCCAGTCCGAAAGGAACGCGCCGTGCCGACGTCCAGCGCCAGCACCAACGACTCCGTCCGGTCCGCCCCAGGCGGCGGGGTGCAGTCCCTCGAGCGCGCCTTCGACCTGCTCGAGCGGATGGCGGACGCGGGCGGCGAGGTCGGCCTCAGCGAACTGTCGGCCAGCAGCGGGCTGCCCCTGCCGACCATCCACCGCCTGATGCGCACCTTGGTCGGGTGCGGTTACGTACGCCAGCAGCCCAACCGCCGGTACGCGCTCGGCCCGCGCCTGATCCGGCTCGGCGAGTCCTCCTCCCGGCTGCTGGGCACCTGGGCCCGCCCGCATCTGGCCCGTCTGGTGGAGGAGACCGGCGAGACGGCCAACATGGCGCTGCTCGACGGGGACGAGATCGTGTACGTCGCGCAGGTGCCGTCCAAGCACTCCATGCGGATGTTCACCGAGGTCGGCCGCCGTGTCCTGCCGCACTCCACCGGCGTGGGCAAGGCCCTGCTGGCCGGCTTCCCGCCCCAGGAGGTACGGGCCCTGCTCGCCCGTACCGGGATGCCCGCGGCGACGGACAGGACCATCACCACACCGGAGGGTTTCCTGGCCGCGCTCGACGAGGTGCGCCGCCAGGGCTACGCCATCGACGACAACGAGCAGGAGATCGGCGTGCGGTGCCTCGCCGTCCCCGTGCCCGACTCCCCCACCCCGGCCGCCCTCTCGATCTCCGGTCCCGCGGGGCGGGTCACGGAGGCGGCGACGGAGCGGATCGTGCCGGTGCTCCAGCAGGTGGCGGCGGAACTCTCCGAGGTGCTCACCGCCCCGGGCAGCGGCCCCACGGTCTGACCCGGCCCCACGGTCCGGCCCGGCCCGACTCGAACCGGTCGCCCACCGCGACCACAGCGCCCGCGCACGCCCCCCTTTCGAGAGGCGTGCGCACAGGTGTGCGTCACCCCCGGGGTGACGGCCCGAACAGATCCACCGCGTCCCGCACTTCGCCCAGTCCCCGGCCCAGTGCGCTCACCGAGCCGATCGCGCCGGCGATCAACAGCAGGGAACGGCGTAACCGGGGAATCTCGGGGTTGCCGCCGGCCGCGAGGGCGTCCAGTGCGGCGAGTTCGTCCTCCGCGATGATCCGGTCGGGGAACTCCGCTGGATGGGCTGCCAGTTGGCGACGCAGTCGGGCCACGGCGGAGCGCAACTCCGTCACCCGTGGATCATCCTCTCGACTGCCGGTCGCATGCCGCTGCTCTACGCTCCGCAACACAGTCCTCCCCCCTCACACGTGGCGGTGCGCCTCCCCACCGGCCCCGCCGCCCCGTCGGCCGGTGCGCGCCAGTAAACGCCACCCCACCCCCTCCGCGCCAGTCCGCTACGTCATCGCCTTGCTCCACAGCGTGACATCGCAGGCCGGACGCGCCCCCTTCGCACTCCCCGTTTCCACCCCTTTCCACCCCTTCCGGGCCGTCCACAGCGCCCTTCCACCACATCACCCGCCGCGACACCCCCACGCCATCCACCGTGCTCCTCCGGCACCGGCGGTGGCCCGTGGGGGATTGAGGTATGCAGAACACATGACGACACCCCGGACGAGCCCGGACTCAGGACGGACCGCGGGACAGGTGGCGGGGCTGCTGCTCGCGGCGGGTGGCGGCCGGCGGCTGGGCGGCCGCCCCAAGGCGCTGCTGACGCACCGGGGGCGGCCGCTGGTGGAGCACGCGGTACGGGCGTTGCGCGCGGGCGGCTGCGAGCGCGTCCACGTGGTGCTCGGCGCGCGGGCGGACGACGTACGCGCACGCGCCGCACTGCCGGACTGCGTGCTCGTCGACAACCCGGACTGGGAACAGGGCATGGGCTCGTCCCTGCGGGCCGGGCTCGCCTCGCTGGCCGGTACGGAGGCGCGGGCCGCCCTGGTCCTCCTGGTCGACCAGCCCGGCATCGGCCCGCAGGCGGTCGCGCGGGTACTCGCCGCGTACGCGGCACAGGAGGCACAGGACGCTCCCCTCCCGGACACCCTGCTCTCGGCGGCCTACGCCGGCGTGCGCGGCCACCCCGTCCTGTTCGGGGCCGCGCACTGGGCCGGTGTGGCCGCGACCGCGACCGGCGACCGGGGGGCGCGCGCCTACCTGAAGGAGCACGCGGAGGCGATCGCCCTCGTCGAGTGCGGGGACGTGGCCGAGGCCTACGACATCGACACGGAGGAGGATCTGAGCCACCTCGAGTGAGCGGGTGCCGCCCGCCCGGCCCGAGGCGTCCCGAGGTGTTCCGAGGTGTCCCGAGGTGTCCCGCCATCAACAAACCATTGAACTTCCACGATAAGGAAACTATTATCCACAACCCAGAGCGCTCTTCGGCCCCGCCCCCCTCCCCCGGGCGCTCCCCGCCGTACCCGGGCCGACCGGCACCCGGTGCCTGCCCGCCGAAGGAAGTGACAGCTGATGTCCGCACCAGCGCCGCACCCGCTGGCCATCGTCGACGCCGAGCCCCTGCCCCGGCAGGAGGAGGTCCTCACCGAGGCGGCCCTCGCCTTCGTGGCCGAGTTGCACCGGCGGTTCACACCCCGGCGGGACGAACTCCTCGCCCGTCGCGCGGAGCGCCGTGCCGAGATCGCCCGTACGTCCACGCTCGACTTCCTCCCCGAGACGGCCGCCGTCCGCGCGGACGACTCCTGGAGGGTGGCCCCCGCCCCCGCGGCCCTGAACGACCGCCGGGTCGAGATCACCGGCCCCACCGACCGCAGGATGACCGTCAACGCCCTCAACTCGGGCGCGAAGGTGTGGCTCGCGGACTTCGAGGACGCCTCCGCGCCCACCTGGGAGAACGTGGTCCTCGGCCAGCTCAACCTGATCGACGCCTACGCCCGGACCATCGACTTCACCGACCCGGCGTCCGGCAAGTCCTACGCCCTGCGCCCGGACGGGGAACTGGCGACGGTCGTCACACGCCCCCGCGGCTGGCACCTGAACGAGCGCCACCTCACCGACGCCGACGGCACCCAGGTGCCCGGCGCCCTGGTCGACTTCGGGCTGTACTTCTTCCACAACGCCCAGCGTCTGATCGACCTCGGCAAGGGACCGTACTTCTACCTCCCGAAGACGGAGTCCCACCTCGAAGCCCGCCTGTGGAACGACGTGTTCGTCTTCGCGCAGGACCATGTGGGCATCCCCCGGGGCACCGTGCGCGCCACCGTCCTCATCGAGACGATCACGGCCGCGTACGAGATGGAGGAGATCCTCTACGAACTGCGCGACCACGCCTCGGGATTGAACGCCGGGCGCTGGGACTACCTGTTCTCCATCGTCAAGAACTTCCGTGACGGCGGGGCGAAGTTCGTCCTGCCGGACCGCAACGCGGTCACGATGACGGCCCCGTTCATGCGGGCGTACACCGAACTCCTCGTGCGCACCTGCCACAAGCGGGGCGCACACGCGATCGGCGGTATGGCGGCCTTCATCCCGTCCCGCCGGGACCCGGAGGTCAACAAGGTCGCGTTCGAGAAGGTGCGCGCCGACAAGGACCGCGAGGCGAACGACGGCTTCGACGGCTCCTGGGTCGCCCACCCGGACCTGGTCCCGATCGCCCTGGAGTCCTTCGGCCGGGTGCTCGGCGACCGGCCGCACCAGAAGGACCGGCTGCGCGAGGACGTCGACGTCGGCGCCGCCGACCTGATCGCGATCGACTCCCTGAAGGCGACGCCGACGTACGCGGGTCTGGTCAACGCCGTGCAGGTGGGCATCCGTTACATCGAGGCGTGGCTGCGCGGCCTCGGCGCGGTGGCCATCTTCAACCTGATGGAGGACGCGGCCACCGCCGAGATCTCCCGTTCGCAGATCTGGCAGTGGATCAACGCGGGAGTCGTCCTCGACAACGGCGAGTTGGTCACCGCGGAGCTGGCCCGCCGGATCGCGGCCGAGGAACTGGCGGACGTCCGCGGAGAGCTGGGCGAGGAGGCCTTCGCGGCGGGCCACTGGCAGCAGGCCCACGACCTGCTGCTGACGGTCGCCCTGGACGAGGACTACGCCGACTTCCTCACCCTGCCGGCCTACGAGCAGCTCAAGGGCTGACCCGCACGACACGCGCCCAAAGGCCGGTGGCCCCCGGCACGCCCCACCGCAGCGGGGCGTGCCTCGGGCCGGCGGTCATCCCAGGTGCACCGACCAGTCCTGCTCCGCCGCGGGCTTGCCGTGCAGATCGGGAACGTTCTTGAGCCAGGCCGGGCGCCCCTGCCGGGAGCGGGCGGCACGGCGGGCGTTCTCCGCGGCCAGTTCCCGCGCGCCGGGGAAGTCGGTCGGCAGCCACGCCGCCGAGGCCCGTACCCGCGCGTCCAGATACCTCACGTATGCCTCGCGCGCCGCGTCGGGCGTCGCGAAGTCGGGCTCACCGGCGAGCCAGGCGTCGGGAACCTCGGCCGTGATGGAGCGCAGCAGTTCCTCGGTCACCCGGGGCGCGAGCTCGGCGTCGGCGGCGCGGACGTCGGGCCCGTGGCCGCCGAGGGCATGGTGGCGGAAGTCGTACGCCTTCGCCGGGTCGGACGCGTCCCAGCGGTGATGGAAGACGAGCGCGGCCCCGTGGTCGATGAGCCACAGCCGGGGCTCCGCGACGCCGAGCGTCGGCCAGACCATCAGGTTGGAGGAGTGCACGGTCCGGTCCACGTTCACCGTGAGGGCGTCGAGCCAGACGATCCGCCCGGCCTCCACCGGGTCGACGGGAAACACCTCGGCGACCTCGGGGGTGAAGTCCCGCGCCCCCGGCAGGTAGTCCATGCCGAGATTGGTCCCGGCACTGGCCTCATGCAGCTCCCGCACCTCCTGGTGCGGCTCACCGCCGGCGATCACCGGATCGAAGTCCACCAGCACCAGTTCCGGGAACCGCAGCCCCAGCGCACGCGCCAGCTCCCCGACGACCACCTCGGCCACCAGCGCCTTGCGCCCCTGCGCGGACCCCGTGAACTTCACGACGTACGTCCCGCAGTCGTCGGCCTCGACGATGCCGGGGACGGAGCCGCCGGAGTGCAGGGGCGCAATATAGCGGGTCGCGGTAACCTCTCTCAGCATTTCCCAAGGCCCCAGATGTCGTTTGCCTTATATTCCATGACCACCTCTGACGCGGTGCAATCCGGGGCGACCTCTCCGGTCAGCCCTGGGGAGAATCCGGGGAGTCTCGACCGGCACGCTCGTCTCCCCGCCTCCCCGCCTCCCAGCAGTCCGTCGATGGCGGTGCGCCCCTTGCTTCCGGCCTCCGGCCTCCGGCATGAAGTGAACATAGTAACCGAGCGTGACAGCCAGGGAGGAGCGCCCGAGCCCTCGCGCCAACGTCACCACGGACTCCCCTGCCTCCAGCATGATCGGGACGTAGGTGTGCCGCAGCGCGGGAAAGCCGTCCTTCGATGCCGCTTCCCACTGCCAGTCCCTGGCGCCCTTGGCGCGCGGCGAAATGATGCCGGCGGGCAGGTGATCGTGGGCCTGGACGGGACCCCGGTCGTCGCGCGTTCGGACAAGCAGGATGCGGCTTTGACCTGGAAGAAGGCCTACGGCCACCACCCGCTCGCGGGATTCGTCGACCACGGCCCGGGAGGAACCGGTGGCCTCCCCGCCGTCCTGTAGGGCCTGCCCTGCGGATCGTGCCGGAGACGCGGGGCCGGCACGCCCTCCCCCGAGCTCTTCGAGCAGGGGGTGTCCCCAGCCGCGTTGTCGTCACGCTCCGATCGTGGCTGTCGTAACCGTCCTCTACCGACGGCTTTGGCACGAGAGCCGGGAGACCGTCCGTCCTCTGGGGGTCTGTCCACCGAGCCCTGCGGCGGTACGGCGGCTGAACGGTCTCCACGACATCACATCGACGCCCGAGCCCCTGCGTCAGTAATTCCCCAGCCCCCCGCACACGTTCAACGCCTGCGCCGTGATCGACGCCGCCGCGTCCGTCGCCAGGTAGCCCACCAGGCCCGCCACCTCTTCCGGCGTGGAGTAACGGCCCAGGGGGATCTTGGCGTTGAACCGGTCGTGGACGTCCTGTTCGGTGATGCCCCAGTGGCGGGCGTAGCCCTCGCGGACACGGACGGCCATCGGGGTCTCGACGTAGCCGGGGCAGACGGCGTTGACGGTGATGCCGGTCTTGGCGAGTTCGAAGCCGACGGACTTGGTGAAGCCGACGACGCCGTGCTTGGAGGCGGTGTACGGAGCGGCGTACATCACACCCTGTTTGCCGCCCGTGGAGGCGATGTTGACGATGCGGCCCCAGCCAGCTTCCCGCATGCCGCCGTTGCGGAGCACCTCGCGGGTGACGCGGAAGACGCCGGTCAGGTTGGTGGCGAGGACGTCCGCCCACAGGTCGTCCTCGATGTTCACCGTCTCGCCGCCGCCGTTGCGGCCGGCGCTGTTCACGAGGATGTCGATGGAGCCGAAGCGGTCGACGGCTGCGGACACGGCGGCGCTGACGTCGGCGGCGGAGGTGACGTCGCAGGAGATGCCGTCCGCCTCGTGTCCCTCGGCGCGCAGGTCGTCGACGACGGCGGCGATGTTCTTGGCGTCGCGGGCACATCCGTAGACGGTGATGCCCTGTTCGGCGAGAGTCCGGGCCACCGCGAGGCCGATGCCGCTGCTGGCGCCCGTGACGAACGCGGTCTTGCGAGAGGACATGGATTTTCCTCCGGTCGTTTCGTTGGGGTCGGATGGCCGGTCAGGCGGCGCAGGGCGGCAGGCCGCCGTGGAAGGCGACCATCTCCCGGAAGGCGGCGGCCACGTCGATACAGGCGCCCGGCGCGAGCCCTTCGGCCTCGGCGTACGCGCGGTGGAGGTTGGCGACCAGCCGCTCCGGGTCCTGGAGCCCGGCGAACGGCCCGAGGTCGGCCTCGCGGGCGACGGCCATGGGGGTGCGGCCCGCGCGCAGTCCGTCACGGGTGAGGTCGCGCACCCGCTCCAGGTATGCGGCGGTGGCGTCCAGCGCGTCGGTTCCGGTGACCGGGCCGTGCCCGGACACGACGACCTCGGGGCCGAGCCCGCGCAATACCTCCAGGGCCCGCAGGGAGCCCTCGACCGAGCCCATCAGTACGAAGGGGGTGACCCCGGACCAGACCACGTCCCCGGCGAAGAGGACCTTGCGCTCCGGGATCCAGGCAACCACGTCGCCCGGCGTGTGCGCGGGGCCTATGTGTAGTAGATGCACCGTCAGATTTGCTGTGTGCAGCGTCAGTTCCCCTTGGAAGGCCATGTCCGGCAGCACGAGGGGGATGTCACCCCAGTCGACCGCCGGCCACAACTGGCACAGGCCGTGGCCCGATTCGGCGATGTCCGCGCGGGTCTGCTCCTGGGCGACGACGGTGGCACTCGGGGTGAACTCGACGTTGCCGAAGACGTGGTCGCCGTGGAAGTGGGTGTTGACGACGACGTCGGGGCCGCCCGGCGCCACCCGCTCGACGGCCGCACGTAGTTTCCGGGCGCGGCTGCGGGTGGCGGCGGTGTCGACGAGCACCGCCCGGCCTCCGTCCGCGATCAGCCCGGCGTTGTTCATGCACCAACCGCCGGGCAGCTGTTCGTAGGCGTGGACGCCGTCGGCGACCTCCAGCAGTCCGCCTCCGCCGGGCCCCGGGGCGGTCCCGGCCGGCGGGGCAAAACGGGTGTCGGGGACAGCCATCAGACGACCTCGGCGAAGCGCGCCAAGGTCTCGCCGGGGCTCGGTCCGTCCAGCGCCCTGAAGATCCGCTCCGCGTCGGTGCCGAGCCGGTCCAGCCGGATGTGCGCCAGCTCGACCCGTGTGCCGCCGCCGGGCTCGGGGGTGAAGCGGACCTCGATCTCGCTGGCGCCCTCGTCGTCGGGCAGCGGCCGGAAGGCGCCGTCCACCCGCCAGGTCAGGTGCAGCCGGTGCGGCGGTTCCCACGCGAGCACGCGGCCCCAGTCGATCTCCTGACCGTCGGCGTCCCACTCGTAGTAGCGCCCGCCGGCGCGCGGCTCCATGGCGAGGCCGGTGCGCGGTGTGGTCAGCAGGACGTGGGAGGGCGGCCACCAGTCGGCCAGCCGCTCGGTGAACACCCGGAAGCAGTCGGCGGGCGACGCCGGGACGACGACCGACTTCCGTACGTCGGGAATCGCTTGAGAGGTCATCGGGGCTCCTTTCGCGCGGGCCCGGGCTCCGGGCGCCTGCGCACACCGTGCTCGGCACGGCTCGACCTCCCGTCGAACACCGCTCGATGTCCCGCGCCGGCCGGCTCTTCCCCGCCTCAGCGGCAGTTCGCGGCCCCGCGCGAGACGGCCCCCGGCCCGGCTCCGACGCGCCTGAAGCGCGAGTCGAGAGGGCGGACGCACCCTGCGTTCAACGAACTCTGAAGGAGGTCCCATGGTCCGAGACACGCCACGAAGGGCCGTGATCACCGGCATCGGCGTGACGGCACCGGGAGGAATCGGGACCGACGCGTTCTGGCAGCGCCTGGTCAGCGGCAGACCCGCGACCCGGACGATCAGCCGGTTCGACGCGAGCGGTCATCGGTGCCAGGTCGCCGCCGAGTGCAACTTCGATCCGCTGGAGCACGGGCTGACCCTGCAGCAGATCCGGCGTACCGACAGAATGGTGCAGCTCGCGCTGGCCTCGGCCCGCGAAGCCCTGCTCGACAGCGGCCTGACCCTCGACGGCGCCCTCGCCGAGCGGGCCGGGGTGGCGATGGGCAGCGCGGTCGGTGGCACGACCACGATGGAGCAGGAGTACGCCGTGCAGTCCGCCGAGGGCCGCACCTGGCTGGTCGACCCCCGCTACGCCGGGCCGCATCTGTACGACTACTTCGTCCCGACGTCGCTGGCCGCCGAGGTGGCACTGCTCAGTGGGGCGCTGGGCCCGGCGTCGGTGATCTCCACCGGCTGCACCTCCGGCATCGACGCGGTCGGCTACGCCGCCGAGCTGATCCGGGAGGGCACGGCAGACGTCATGGTGACCGGCGCCTCCGACGCGCCGATCTCACCGATCACGCTCACCTGCTTCGACGTCATCAAGGCCACGTCGACGCGCAACGACGACCCGGAGACGGCATGCCGGCCCTTCGACCGCACCCGGAACGGGCTGGTACTGGGCGAGGGCGCGAGCGTCGTCGTCCTGGAGGAGTTCGAGCACGCACGGCGGCGCGGGGCGACGATCTACGGGGAGGTCGCCGGGTACGCCTCGCGCTGCAACGCGTACCACATGACCGGGCTGAGGACGGACGGGCTGGAGATGTCCGAGGCGATCGACGCGGCGCTGGACGAGGCCCGGCTGAATCCGACGGACATCGACTACGTCAACGCGCACGGCTCGGGCACCAAGCAGAACGACCGGCACGAGACGGCTGCGGTCAAGCGGAGTCTGGGCGAGCATGCCTATCGGACACCGATGAGCGGCATCAAGGCGGTCGTGGGGCATTCGCTGGGCGCGATCGGGTCGATCGAGATCGCGGCGTGCGCGCTGTCGCTGCGGCACGACGTGGTGGTACCGACGGCCAACCTGAACGAGCCGGATCCCGAGTGCGACCTGGACTACGTCCCGCACTCGGCGCGCGAGCGGCGGCTGGGCGCGGTGCTGACCGTCGGCAGCGGATTCGGCGGATTCCAGAGCGCGATGGTGCTCACGACCTCGGGGCGGTCCATATGAACGACACGGTGCGTAACGCGGTGATCACCGGGATCGGCGTGGCCGCGCCGAACGGCATCGGTACGGAGAACTACTGGGCGGCCACCCTCAAGGGCGTCTCGGCGGTCCGGCCGACGGCCCGGTTCGACGCCTCGGGCTATCCGGTCCGGCTGTCCGCCGAGGTGCCGGCGTCCGAGGCGGAGAAGGCCGTGCCCAAACGGCTGCATCCGCAGACCGACCGGCTGACCCGGCTCGCGCTGCTCTCCTCCGACGAGGCTCTCGCGGACGCGGAGATCACCCCGGCCGACCTGCCGGGCGAGGCGATGGGCACGGCGGTCACCGGGGTCACCGGCGGGCTGGAGTTCGGCCAGCAGCAGCTCCAGCTCCAGTGGGGCACGGGCTGGGAGTCGGTGAGCCCGTACATGTCGTTCGCCTGGTACTACGCCGTGCACACCGGCCAGGTGTCGATCCGGCACGGCATGCGCGGGCCGGGCGGGGTCGTGGTCTCCGAGCAGGCCGGAGGCGTCGACTCGCTGTCCTACGCGCGTCGCCGGGTGCGCACGGGCACGCCGGTGATGACCGCGGGCGGCTTCGACAGCATGTTGTGCCCGTACGGGGTGTCGGTGCTGTCCGTGGCCGACGGGGTGTGCCGTGACGACGATCCGGCGCGGGCGGGGCTGCCGTTCTGCGCGTCGTCGACCGGTTATGTACCGGGCGAGGGCGGGGCGGTGCTGATCGTGGAGCCCCGTGAGGGGGCACTGGAGCGGGGTGCTCCACACCACTACGGGGTGATCGCGGGGCACGGGTCGGCGTTCGATCCGGACCCGGCGGGTTCGGTGGGCTCCTCGCGCAGCGGTCTGCTCCGGGCGGCGCGCACGGCGCTGCGGGACGCGGGGCTGACACCGGACGACGTCGGCGTGGTGTTCGCGGACGCGGTGGGCAGCGGGCCGCTTGACCGGGCGGAGGCGGCGGTACTGACGCAGTTGTTCGGGGCCCGGCGGGTACCGGTGAGCGCGCCGAAGGCGCTGGTGGGGCGGATGCTCTCGGGCGGGTCCGCGCTCGATGTGGTGGCCGCGCTGCTGACCTTGCGCGACGGGCTGATCCCGGCGGTGCCGGGCCTCGGCCGGGAGGACGTCGATCCCCGCGTGGAGCTGGTGCTCGGCGAACCGCGGGCGGAGCGGGTGGACTGCGCGCTGGTGCTGGCGCGCGGGCACGGCGGTTTCGCGTCGGCGCTGGTGCTGACCCGGCCGTAGAGGGCGCGGCGGGGGCACGGCGGCAGTGGCCGCCG
>NZ_JBHXQZ010000049.1:0-60487 GCF_042717095.1 Streptomyces sp. NPDC058632
TCCGCGCCCACCCCCACGGGCGCGGACGCGGCAGCGGACACGGCCCCGGGCGCCGGCGCGGACACGGGTTCGGCCACGGCGCTCGACGTCGTCGACGGCGTCGTCGGTACCGCGGCGGGCGCCGTGGCCGGCCTCACCGGGCCGAAGGCCGCCGCGGTGAACTTCGCGGGCACCGTCTCGCTGAGCAACTGCTCGGGCTCCGTCGTCCGCCTGCCCCACTCGGCGGGCGACGACCCCGCACTCGTCCTCACCAACGGCCACTGCCTGGAGAGCGGCTTCCCCGCGGCCGGCGAGGTCCTCGTCGACCGGGCGTCCAGCCGCAGCTTCGGACTGCTCGGCTCCTCCGGCTCCCGGGTCGCCACCCTGCGCGCCAACCGGCTCGTCTACGCGACCATGACCGACACGGACGCGGCGGTCTACCGGCTCGGCACCACGTACGCGCGGATCAAGAGCGCGTACGGCATCGACGCGCTCACCCTCGACGACACCCGCCCGGCGGCCGGCACCGCCGTCAGCGTGGTCTCCGGCTACTGGAAGCGGATCTACAACTGCTCCGTCGACGGGTTCGCGCACCGGCTGAAGGAGGGGGCCTGGACCTGGAAGGACTCGGTCCGCTACACCCCCGCCTGCGACACCATCGGCGGCACCTCCGGCTCGCCGGTCGTCGACGACGCCACCGGCAAGGTGGTCGCCGTCAACAACACCGGCAACGAGGACGGCGAGCGCTGCACGGTCGACAACCCGTGCGAGGTCGACGCGAACGGCGTCGTCACGGTCCGCCAGGGCGTCAACTACGCCCAGCAGACCTACCCGTTCACCGACTGCTTCGGCGCGGACGGCGTGCTCGACCTCGACGCGAGCGCCTGCACCCTGCCCAAGCCCTGACGAGCCCGTCGCGGGCGGGCGGTTCAGCGGGGCGGCCTGCGGACCGCCCGCCCCGCCAGTACGTCGGTACGCCGCCCGTCCTCGATCACGAACCGCCCGTCGACCAGCACGTACGGGATGCCCGTCGGCGGCGTCCGGGGCTGCTCGAAGGTGGAACCGGCGGCCACCGTCCGTGGATCGAACAGCACCAGGTCCGCCTTGTAGCCCTCGCGGACCAGCCCGCGGTCCGCCAGCCGCAGCCGCGCGGCCGGCCGGGACGTCAGATGCGCGACGCACTCCTCCAGCGACAGCACGCCCAGCTCCCGCACGTACCGCCCGAGATACTGCGGGAAGGTGCCGTACGCGCGCGGGTGCGGCTTGGCACCCTGGAGGATGCCGTCCGAGCCGCCGGTGTGCACCCGGTGCCGCATGATCTCCCGCACGTTCTCCTCGTGGCCGACGTGCTGGAGGATCGAGGGGGCCAGCCTGTCCTTGAGCAGCAGCTCACGGGCGACGGCCCACGGGCTCTCGCCGCGCAGCGCGGCCGACTCCTGGACCGTGCGGCCCACGTACTCCGCCAGCGCGGGGTCGCCCACCCCGGAGATCTCGATGGTGTCCCACTCGACGGGCACGCCGTGGCAGCCGTCCGAGCCGGTGACCTCCAGGTGGTGCCGGATCCGCTCGGCCGTCGCGTCGTCCGCGAGCCGCCGGAGGATCTCCTCGGGCCCGCCCTCGCCCGCCCAGCTCGGCAGCACGGCGACCAGCGTGGTGGCGCCCGGCGTGTACGGGTACGTGTCGAGGCTGATGTCGGCGCCGGCGGCGAGCGCGTCGTCCAGCAGCGCCAGCAGCTCGGGCGCCCTGCCCTTGTTCACGCCGAAGTTCATCGTCGCGTGCGCCAGGTGCAGCGGGCAGCCCGCCTCCCGGGTGAGTGTCACCATCTCCTCGTACGCCCGGAGCGCGCCCGCGCCGTAACTGCGGTGGTGCGGGCAGTAGTAGCCGCCGTAGTGGGCCACCACCCGGCACAGTTCGGTGAGTTCGGCGTCCTTGGCGTACATGCCGGGCGTGTACGTCAGCCCCGACGACATGCCGACCGCACCCTGTCCCATGCCCTCGGCGACGAGTTGCCGCATCCGGTCCAGCTCCGCGGGGGTGGCGTCCCGGTCCTCCCAGCCGACGGCGAGGGCGCGGACCGTGCCCTGCGGGATCAGGTAGGCGGCGTTGACGGCGATGCCCCCGTCGAGCCGGTCCAGGTACTCGCCGACCGACCGCCAGTCGAAGTCGATGTCGTCCCCGCCGCCGTTCCACCCGGCGATCGCGCGGCGGACCTCGCCGAGCGTGCGGTCGTCGACCGGCGCGTACGACAGGCCGTCCTGGCCCAGCACTTCGAGGGTGACGCCCTGCGCGGCCTTGGCGCTGTGGTCGGGGTCGCGCAGCAGCGCCAGATCGCTGTGGGCGTGCATGTCGATGAAGCCGGGGGAGAGGACCAGCCCCTCGGCGTCCAGTTCGCGGCGGGCCTTCGGGCGCTGGCAGCCCGCTGCCGCCGCCTCCTTCACGATCGAGACGACACGGCCGCCGTCGACGACCACGTCCGCGCGGTACGCGCTGTCGCCGGAGCCGTCCACGACGTCGGCGTCCCGGATGACGAGTTCTTCCATGACACGGCCTCCTAGAAGAACGTACGGATGTAGTCGACCACCGTGCCGTCCGCCTCCGCCACGGGGATGAGCACCCACTTGTCGAAGGAGGTGCACGGGTGCGAGAGCCCGAGGCCCAGCCAGTCGCCGGCCTCCAGGTCGGCCTGTGGGGCGGTACTCAGCCAGGCGTGCTGGTCGGAGAGGGAGACGACGGAGATCCCGGTCGCCGGGCGCTCCGCGCCGTCCCGGCGGACCACCTGGGCGAACGGCAGGTCGAGGTCGTGGGCCGCGTCCCGCTTGCCCGCGTTGGCGAAGGCCTGCTCGGCGGACGGCCGGGACACGATCTGCGTCCACAGCCGGAACGCCGGCTCCAACGCGCCTTCCTCCGGTACCCGGTTGAACGGAGTCAGCTCGCGGTAGTGCCCGTCGTCGTGCGAGACGTACGCGCCCGAGCGCAGCAGCTTCAGGACGGGCAGGGAGAGTTCGGGGAGCTCCGCGAAGACGTCGGCCACCGCGTCGAACCAGGCGCTGCCGCCCGCGCTCACCACGATCTCGTCGAGACCCGCGAACCGCCCCGCCTTGTCGAAGTCCACCGTCAGGGCCACCAGGCGCCGCAGCCACGCCGCCACCCGCTCCGGGTCGGCGTCCGGTACCTCGCCCTCGTACCCGGCGACCCCGACCAGCCGCAGCCCGCGTGCGCCCGCCACCGCGTCGGCGACGGCGGCGCACTCCGCCTCCGTCCGCACCCCGGTCCGCGCGCCCTCGCCGCCGGCCAGCTCGACCACGACGTCCACCGGGCGGGCGGACCCGGCGAGGGCCGCGTCCATCAGCTCGACACCGCGCACGGAGTCGACGTAGCAGACGAACCGGAAGCCGGGGTCGGCGTCCAGCTCACCGGAGACCCACCGCAGGGCCGCCGGGTCCACCAGCTCGTTGGCGAGGAACACCCGCCGAACGCCGAACGCCCGTGCCACCCGCACCTGATGCGGCACCGCGAGCGTGATGCCCCAGGCGCCGTGCTCGATCTGGCGCCGGAAGAGCTGCGGGGCCATGGACGTCTTGCCGTGCGGGGCGAAGGCGAGGCCGTGCCGGGCCGCGTACGTCTCCATCAGTCTCAGGTTGTGCTCCAGGCGCTCGGCGGACAGCGCGAGCACCGGCGTGGTGAAACCGCCGGTGAACAGGTTCCGGCGCTGGGCGGCCAGCTCGCCGACGGTCAGGCCGTCGGCGTCCGGCGGGAGGCCCTTGAAACGGTGGTCGACGCGTTCCTCCGCGAGGAGCGCGTAGGCGTCGGAGCCGGGGTCCATGGCCATCAGAGCCTCCCTGATCTGGTCTGTTGCATTCCCTGCAACAGCCATTGCGTATGTCGCTTACCGCTGTCTAACATCTCGGCCACGCGGGGTCAACGGAAACGGATCCCCGCGGCCACCGGGCACCACGCGGGCGAACGCGTCGACGACGACGATCCGGACGCCGGCCGTCCGGACACCGACCGACCCGCGACCGACCCGCGACCGACCCGCGACCGACTGCCACCCGAGGAGCCACTCCACCGTGACCGCCACCGGACCCCGCACCGCCCCCGACGTCGTGGAGACCGTCGACGTCGTCGCGCTGGGCGAGTCCATGGTGACGTTCCTGCCCTCCCGGCCGGGGCGCCTCGCCGACGTGCCCTCCTTCGAACGGGCCATCGGCGGCGCGGAGTCCAACACCGCCTGCGTCCTCGCGGCGGCCGGCCACTCGGCGCGCTGGATCAGCGCGGTCGGCCGGGACGGCTTCGGCGACCACCTGGTCCGGGCGGTCGGGGAGTACGGCGTCGACGTGTCGTACGTCCGGCGCGACCCGCACCGCCCCACCGGCATCTACTTCCGCACCGCCGGCGACCGCGCCACCGACGCCCACGAGGTCGCCTACTACCGGGCGGGCTCCGCGGCCTCCGCGATGACCGCCGACGACATCGACCTGGAGGCGGTGCGCGCCGGACGCGTCCTGCACCTGTCCGGCATCACGGCCGCGCTCTCCCCCGGCTGCCTGGACCTCCTGCGGGAGCTGACCGCCCGCCGCCCCGGCCGACCCCTCGTCTCCTTCGACGTCAACCACCGGCCCGGACTGTGGCGCGACAGCGGCGCCCACGGCCCCGAGGTGCTGCTGGAGCTGGCCCGAGGGGCCGACATCGTCTTCGTGGGAGAGGACGAGGCCGAGTCCGCCTGGGGCATCAAGGGCGGCCCGTCGGCAATCCGTGAGGCATTGCCCGAGCCGGAGGTCCTGGTGGTCAAGCAAGGCGCACAGGGAGCCACGGCCTTTTGCCGCACACCCGCGGGCAGTCGTGCCGCCGGGGCGGCACCGGTGGGCGCTGGGGGTGCCCCCTCCGGGGGAGGCACCCCGTCGGCGCCGGGTTGCGCGCCCCACCCCCGGCCGGCACCGGTACCGGCACCGGCACCGGGCACCTTCGTCCCCGCCCTCACCGTCGACATCGTGGCAACGATCGGAGCCGGGGACGCCTTCGCCGCCGGGTTCCTCTCCGCCACCCTGCGCGCCCTGCCCGTACGGGACCGGCTCCGGCACGGCCACCTCACGGCCGCCGCCGCCCTCACCGTCCCCGGCGACCTCGCCGCGCCCCCCGCCCGCGACCTGGCCGACCGGCTGGCGGCCCTGGACGAGGCGGCGTGGGGGACACTGCGCCTTGGCCCCGGTTGGACAGAGACCGACACCGCGGACGCGGGTGCGGACCGGGCCGAGGAGGAGGTACGTACCCCATGAGCCAGACCGTCGACCGCGCACTGAGCATCCTGCCGCTGCTCGCCGAAGGACCCGCCGACCTCGGGCAGGTCGCCGACCGCCTCGGCGTGCACAAGTCCACCGCCCTGCGGCTGCTGCGCACCCTGCATGAGCACGGACTCGTCTACCGCCAGTCCGACCAGCGCTACCGGCTCGGCGCGCGCCTCTTCGCCCTCGCCCAGGAGGCGATGGAGAACCTCGACGTCCGCGAGATCGCCCACGCCCACCTCGTCCGCCTCAACGAGCAGTGCGGGCACACCGTGCACCTCGCCGTCCACGAGGAGAACGAGGTGCTCTACATCGACAAGGTGGAGAGCCGCTACCCGGTCCGCATGTACTCGCGGATCGGCAAGCCCGTCGCCATCACGGTCGCCGCCGTGGCCAAGCTGCTCCTCGCCGACCTGCCCGAACACGAGCGCCGCGCTCTCGCGGAGAAGCTCGACTACCCCATGTACACGTCCTGTTCGACACCCAACCCTCCCGCGTTCCTGCGCGAGTTGGAGAAGGTACGCGAACAGGGCTGGGCCACCGACCTCGGTGGCCACGAGGAGTCCATCAACTGCGTCGCCGCGCCGATCCGCGGCGCCGACGGCCGGGTGGTCGCCGCGATGTCGGTCTCCGCGCCGAACGTCGTCGTCACCGCCGACGAACTCCTCACCCTGCTCCCGCTGGTCCGCCGCACCGCGGCCGCGATCAGCGGCGAGTACTCCGGCCGGACTCCGGCAGAACTCCAGTGAAGGACAGCCCCGCATGACCGAGAAAGTCGCCCTCACCCCGAGCACGCACACCACCCCGCCCGCGAAGTTCTCCCACGGCGTGCGCAAGGGCAACATCCTCCAGGTCGCCGGACAGGTCGGGTTCCTCCCCGCCGAGGAGGGCAGGCCGCCCACGCCCGCCGGCCCCACCCTGCGCGAGCAGACCCTCCAGACCCTCGCCAACGTCAAGGCGATCCTCGAAGAGGGCGGCGCGACCTGGGACGACGTGATGATGATCCGCGTCTACCTCACCGACGTGGACCACTTCGCGGAGATGAACGGCATCTACAACACCTACTTCGAGGAGCAGGGCCTCACCCAGCCGCCCGCCGCGCGCACGACCGTCTACGTCGGCCTGCCCGCGGGGCTCCTCATCGAGATCGACGCGCTGGCCGTACTGGGCTGACGCGCCCTCACCCCCTCCCCCTCCCGCGACCGCCCCGCACCCCGTATCCCACGGCACGGCGTCCGTCACCCCTGTGACGCCGTGCCGCGATTCCCCGTGCCCGGCTGCACCCTCCGGGGCGGCCCCCGGACCCCCGGTTTCATGAGCTCAAGCAGAGGACCCCCGAATGCCCCACCCGTCCCTTTCGCTCGCCGCCGGCGCGGCGGCCGAGACGTCCCCGCACACCGGCGGGCTGCTCCTCCTCATCGACGGCACCGCCGGTCTGCTGACCGTCGCCGCCATCGGTATCGTGCTGCTCCTCTTCCTGATCATCAAGGTCAGGCTCCAGCCCTTCGTCGCCCTGCTCGCCGTCTCCATAGCCGTCGGCCTGATGGCCGGCCTGTCGGTCACCGAACTCTTCGGCACGGTCCAGCGCTCGGACGCGGTGTCCACCATCGAGTCCGGCATGGGCGGCATCCTCGGCCATGTCGCGATCATCATCGGCCTGGGCACCATGCTCGGCGCGATCCTCGAGGTCAGCGGCGGTGCCGCGGTACTGGCCTCGCGGCTGCTCGGCCTGTTCGGCGAGAAGCGGGCCCCGCTCGCCATGGGCCTCACCGGCCTGATCTTCGGCGTCCCGGTCTTCTTCGACGTCGGTATCTTCGTCCTCGCGCCGATCGTGTACGCCGCCGCCAAGCGCTCCGGCAAGTCGATCCTGCTCTACTGCCTGCCGCTGCTCGCGGGCCTGTCCGTCACCCACGCCTTCCTGCCCCCGCACCCCGGCCCCGTCGCCGCCGCCGGACTGCTCGACGTCGACCTCGGCTGGGTCATCCTCATGGGCGTCGTCACCGGCCTCCCGGCCGTCGTCGCCGCGTGGGTCTACTCCGCCTGGATCGGCAAGCGGATCTTCGTCGCCGTACCGCAGGACATGGTCGAGGCCGCCGAGGAGTCCCGTCAGGCCGTCCTCGACGAGCAGCGTGCCGCAGGCGTCGAGCCGCGCGAGGCGCCCGTGCCGTTCGGCACCGTCCTGGGCATCATCGGTACGCCGCTCATCCTGATCCTCGCCTCGACGTTCTCCTCGATCGCCCTGGACGAGTCCACGCTGCGCTCGGTCGTCGAGTTCTTCGGCCACCCGTTCGTCGCGCTCACCATCGCCCTGTTCCTGGCGTACTACCTGCTGGGCATCCGGCGCGGCTGGTCCCGCAAGTCCCTGGAGACCGTCTCGACGTCCTCGCTGAAGCCGGTCGGCAACATCCTCCTGGTCGTCGGCGCCGGCGGCGTCTTCGGCGCGGTCCTCAAGGGGAGCGGTGTCGCCCAGGCGCTGTCCGACACGTTCAACGACGTCGGCCTGCCGGTGATCGTCCTGTCGTACCTGATCTCCGTGGTGCTCAGGGTCGCGCAGGGCTCGGCGACGGTGGCGATCGTCACGACGGCGGGCATCGTCGCCCCGCTGCTGTCGGAGGGGGACCACTCGCAGGCGTTCGTGGCGCTGGTCATCATGGCCATCTCGGCGGGCTCCATCTTCGCCTCGCACGTCAACGACGGCGGTTTCTGGATGGTCGCCAAGTACTTCGGCATCAGCGAGCGGGACACGCTGAAGACGTGGACGGTGCTGGAGAGCGTCCTGTCGGTGGCGGGCTTCGTGGTCGCGGCGGCGCTCAGCCTGGTCGTGTGACACCCGGCGGATCACCGCACCAATCGGCTGATCATCATCCGATTGGTGCGAACGGTGGGTCGCATGTAGGCGTCTGATAACGAAGTAGGGGCTGGCTGTGTCCCACACAGGATTGTCGACCATACTCATCCGGTGTGGAGCAGCGCATAGGTTCGAACAGCCAGCCCCAGCCCCTGGAAGGCGCCGGATTCGACCCGGCCTTCATCCCCGGGCTCACCGCACCCGCGCCCGGCGCGTCCGACCGGGAGGCGGCCGCGAAGGATGTGAAGGGCGAGGAGGAGCCGGAGGACGCGAAGGCGGCGCCGGAGCAGGAAGGCGCGGCGCCGGAGGCGGAGGCCGACGCGGCCGAGGAACCGGGGACGGAGTCCGGGGCGGCGGCCTCCCTGGAGAAGCCCGCGGCCTCCGAGGTCTCCTCGGCCGCCGGGACGTCCGAGTCCTCCGGGACGTCCGAGTCCTCCGGGACGTCCGAGTCCTCCGGGACGGAGCCCGTCACCGACGGTCCCGTCTTCGAGGCGTCCGACCGCCGTGCCGAGATCGTCGCCGATCACAGCGGC
Source organism: Streptomyces sp. NPDC058632 (assembly GCF_042717095.1). NCBI lineage: Bacteria > Bacillati > Actinomycetota > Actinomycetes > Kitasatosporales > Streptomycetaceae > Streptomyces > Streptomyces sp. NPDC058632. The sequence goes on from NZ_JBHXQZ010000049.1 coordinate 8,643, forward strand.
GTACGGCTCCGGCTGGACGACCAGGCGTGCGAGTTCCGCTGGGACGAGATCGGCGCGGTGGAGACGGAGACCGGTCGCTTCGGCAAGCGCTACACGGTCACCGTCCACACCACGGAGGGCCGTTGGTACCCGATCGAGATCGAGGCCACGTCCCGCAGCCGCTTCGCCGCGTGGGACACGGAACTGGACGCGGTCCTCGACGCCTACTTCGACGACGGGGCACCCGAGCCCGAGCCCGAGGCGGCCGGCACGGACACGTCCGACACGGCCGGCACGGATACGGACCGGTCCAAGGCCGACGCCGACGAGGACAAGTCCACGTCGGACGCCGACCCCGTGGTCTAGGCACCTCGGCGACTCCTGGTGACGCTAACTGCAGTACTGCGCCTCCTTGCCGATGGAGCGGTACATGCAGTCGGCGTTCTCCAGGAGTTGCAGGACGGCGTCCCGGTTCCGGGACGTCTCCCGCTCGATGACCTCGTCGGGCGGGTAGAAGCCGCCGCCCGACGAGGACCTCGGGTACATCTCGTAGGTGTAGCCGAAGATCTTGTGAGTGCCCCACAGGTAGTCGTCGATCGACCCGTCCGTGATGTACAGATCGCTGGACTGCTGGGCCGTGTAGCCGTTGCTCGCGGCCATCTTCTGGCCGACCGTCCGGAAGGCGGCGTGGTCGTCGGCCGTCATGCCGGTCGTGGTGTCGGAGTAGGTGTAGCCGAACGGCCACAGCACCAGCTCGCTGTACGTGTGGAAGTCGACGCCGGCCTTGATCTGCTGCACCCCGCCCACGACCCGGCTGCGCACGAAGTCGGCGACGACCTTCACCTCGGGCGCGGACTCGGGAGCCGAACCCCGGTAGGTGTCGGAGGACTTGGAGCCGGAGGAACCGCCGCAGCAGCCCCAGCGGTAGTCCCAGTTGCGGTTCAGGTCGGTGCCGACGTACGACGAACCGGAGTTGGGCTGGCGGTTCTTGCGCCATGAACGGTAGGAGCCGGTGGCGATGTCGTACTCGCCGCCGTCCGGGTTGAGGTCCGGGATGATCCAGATCTCGCGGCCGTTGACCATGTTGGTGACCCGGGAGTCGCTGCCGTATCCCGCGCCGAGTTCGCGCAGCAGGTACAGCGCCATCTCCACGGTGAGGTGCTCACGCGCGTGCTGGTGGTGGGTGAACAGGACCTCGGGTTCGTTCTCGTCCGCCCTCACGTTGTCGCTGATCTTGATGGCGACGATGTCCCGGCCCTGGTAGGAGCGGCCGATCACCCGCTTGCTCATGATGTTCGGGTACGCCGACAGCCGCTGGTCGATCTCCGCGTTCATCTCGGCGTAGTTGTGATACCGGGAGTCGGCCGAGGGGAAGTCGAACAGCCGCAGACCGTCGGCGGCGGACGAGCGGTCCGGTGCGGCGCCCAACGGCGTCAGCTCGTACCCCTGTTGACGCAGGGTGCGGATCTGGTCCGCGCGGCCGGAGACCACCACGGTCTCCTCGTCGGCCTCGTCCACGGTGACCCCGGCCTGCTGGATCGCCGTACGGGTCACGGGAGTCGTGTGCTGATGGATCTCGTACTGGCGGATGTCGTCCGCCGAAGGCGCCGCCTGCTTCGCGCTGTCGGCGCCGGCCTCCGTGGCCGACAGCGACACGGGCGCGGCGAGGGCGAGGGCGAGGAGTGCGGCGAGCACGGCGGAGCGTCTGCCGCGTGTGCGAAGTCGCATGAAATCTCCTTGTGGGAGGTGGGGGTTGTCCATGACGACGTGCCTGTGCGGTGTGCGGTGTGCGGTGCCGCAATCCTGCGCGCGTGACATGATCAGGTCAAGAGTGTCGTGCCGGTCGGCCGGTTGCCCGCTCGTCCGGCACGACGGCCGGTCGGTCGGCCACCCGACCAGGTATATCCGGTGAAGATCCCGCACGCCCCCTTGTCCGCCCGGTGTTCATGGGCTTTCTTGCCTCCATGGCGGACACCACGGGAAACACCCAGGACACCGGAGCACCACCCCAGGCCCCCGGCCCTCAGCCCCGCAAGTCGAGTTGGCGTTACATCGGCCCAGGAATCGTCGTCGCCGCGACCGGTGTGGGCGCCGGCGACCTGGTCGCCACCCTCATCGCGGGCAGCGCCTTCGGCTACACCCTGCTCTGGGCGGCGGTCATCGGCTGCCTGGTGAAGATCTCCCTCGCCGAGGCGGCGGGCCGCTGGCATCTGGCCACCGGACGAACCCTGTTCGACGGCTGGGCGAGCCTGGGCCGCTGGACGACGTACTTCTTCGGCGTCTACGTCGTCATCTGGGGCTTCGTCTACGGCGCGGCGGCGATGTCGTCGAGCGCGCTGCCCCTGCAGGCCCTCTTCCCGGACGTGATGGACCTCGAATGGTGGGGCATCGCCTGCGCCCTGGTGGGCCTGGCCTTCGTCTGGTTCAACCGGTACGCGGTCTTCGAGAAGGTCATGACGGTCCTGGTGGGCGTCATGTTCGTGGTGACGGTCTACCTGGCGATCAGGGTGACCCCGAACCTCGGTGACGCCTTCGCCGGACTGCTCCCGGTCCTGCCCGACGCGGACGACTCGGTCCTCTACACCCTGGGCCTGGTCGGCGGCGTCGGCGGCACGATCACCCTGGCCGCGTACGGCTACTGGGTCAACGCCAAGGGCTGGACCGACACCGGCTGGATGAAGGTGATGCGCCTGGACAACCGCGTCGCGTACCTCACCACCGGCCTCTTCGTCGTCGCGATGCTCTTCGTCGGCGCCGAGCTGCTGCACTCGGCGGGGCTCGCGCTGGAGAAGGGCGACAAGGGCCTGGTGCAGCTGGGCGACATCCTGGAGGACAGGTACGGCACCGCGACGGCGAAGTTCTTCCTGATCGGCTTCTTCGCCACGTCGTTCACGTCACTGATCGGCGTGTGGCACGGGGTGAGCCTGATGTTCGCCGACTTCGTGACGCGCGGCCGGAAGAAGGCGAAGGCGTCGACGGGCGAGGCCATCGCGTCCGGCCGCCCGGAGAAGTCCTGGCCGTTCCGCGCCTACCTGCTGTGGCTGACCTTCCCGCCCATGATCCTCCTGTTCGAAGGCCAGCCCTTCCGCCTGATCATCATCTACGGCGTCCTGGGCGCCGCCTTCATGCCCTTCCTCGCCCTGACCCTGCTCTGGCTCCTCAACTCCACCCGCACCCCGAGCGAATGGCGCAACGGCCCCCTCAGCAACGGCATGCTCGCCGCCGCGGGCCTCCTCTTCCTGGTCCTGTGCGTCAAGCAGGTCTGGGACCAGCCGTGGTCGGAGTTCTTCTGACGCCCGGGGCCCGGCCCCGGGCACCGCAGCTCGGGGTCAGTCCTCGCCGTCCAGCATGGCGGTGGTGAGGACATGGCCGGCGACGCCCCAGCCGCCGTCGGCGACCTCGTCGACGAGGACGACGGTGGTGGGGCGGGCGCGCTCGCCGTAGATCTCCGCGTACAGGTCGGTGGTGCGCTCCACGATCTTCTTCTTGTCCTCGGCGGTGAGGGTGCCTGCGGGCACCTTGAAGTGGGCGAAAGGCATGGGGCTTCTCCTTGGAGTCGTCATCGGCGGGTGCGGAGACGGCGGTCCGCGGGGTGGGGGTGGGGGTGGCGGGCCTGCGGTGCCAAGGCGCTCGGCGGCGGCTGCCTCAGCCCGGCGCCAGCCTCACACCAGGCCCCCGTTGGCCCGCAGGATCTGGCCGTTCACCCAGCGGCCCTCCGGACCGGCGAGGAAGGCGACCACCCGGGCGATGTCCTCCGGGGTGCCGAGCCGCTCCAGCGCCGGGGCCTTGGCCAGCGCATCGATCTGCTCGGGGGTCTTGCCCTCGAGGAACAGATCGGTGGCCGTGGGACCGGGGGCGACCGTGTTCACGGTGACGTCCCGCCCGCGCAGCTCGCGGGCGAGGGTCAGCGTGAGCGCCTCGACGGCGCCCTTGCTCGCCGCGTACGCCCCGTAGGCGGGGAGCTGCGTGCCGACCACGGAGGTCGAGAACCCCACGAACGAGCCGCCCGCGCGCAGCCGCCGTGCGGCCTGCTGGGCGACCACGAAGGCGCCGCGGATGTTGGTGCGGTGCAGGGCGTCGAGCACCGCCAGGTCGAGGTCGGCGATGGGGGAGAGCGCGAGCCGGCCGGCGGAGTTCACGACGACGTCCACGCCGCCGAACTCGCTCTCCGCCCGGTCGAACAGCGCGGCGACCGCGTGCTCGTCCGCCACGTCCGCCCGGACGGAGACCGCCCGCCCGCCGGCGGCGGTGATCGCCTTCACCGTCTCCTCGGCGGCGGCCGTGTCGCCGGCGTAATTCACCACGACGGCCAGACCGTCCCGGGCGAGCTTCAGGGAGACCGCCCGGCCGATGCCGCGCGATCCGCCGGTCACGACGGCGACCCGATCGGCCGCCGGTGCGAAAGCAGGGGGATTCGTAGCCATGTCCTCCACGATGCGCGGAGCCGGCCGGCGGAGCCAGGGGATGTCATCCCCTGGGTCGGTGACCGGGCCGGGCGCACAATGGACGGCATGGGCTCCGTGAAATACGCCGAACTGGGGGCTTTCCTGCGCTCCCGGCGCGAACGCATCCGCCCCGGCGACGTCGGGCTCCCCTCCGGACCCCGGCGCCGGGTGCCGGGGCTGCGCCGTGACGAGGTCGCCCAGCTCGCCGGAGCGTCGGTGGACTACTACAACGAGCTCGAACGCGGAGCCGGCTCCCAGCCGTCCGAGCAGATGATCGCCGCGCTGGCGCGGGCGCTGCGCCTGACCGCCGACGAGCGCGACTACCTCTACCACCTGGCGGACCGCCCGGTGCCCGTGCAGGACGGGCCCGCCTCGCACGTGCACCCCGGCATGCTCGACCTGCTCGGCCGGATGACGACGACACCGGCACAGGTGATCACCGACCTGCACATCACCCTCGTACAGAACCCCCTCGCCGTGGCGCTGCTGGGTGACCAGTCCGGCCTGCGGGGACACCGGGCCAGCTTCGTGTACCGGTGGTTCACCGACCCCGTCGCCCGCGACCTCTACCCCGAGGCCGATCACGACCGCCAGTCCCGCTCCTTCGTCGCCGACCTGCGCGCGGCCGCCGCCAGGCGGGACGGGAAGGACGCCGAGGCCGGCTCGCTGATCGGCGCGCTGCTCGACGCGTCCCCCGAGTTCGCCGCCCTGTGGGCCGACCACGACGTCGCCTTCCGGCGGGACGACCGCAAACGCCTCATCCACCCCGTCCTCGGCCCGGTCGAGGTCAACTGCCTGCACCTCTTCAGCGAGGACGGCCGGCAGCGGCTCCTCTGGTTCACACCGGCGGTCGGCACCGACAGCGCCGACCTCCTCGACCTGCTCGCGGTCATCGGTACCCAGGACGTCGTCGACCCCACCGGCACCGGCTTCACAGCAGGTGGTCGGCTTTCCCCGCCTTGATGTCGAGGATCATGCGCCGCAGCGCGTCCCGGCTGGCGGTGAGGTATTCGGCACCGGCACCGGCACCGGCTATGGCGATGTAGCCGTTGCCGTGCTGATCGGTGCCGAGGCGGAAGCCACCGGCTCCCTCGCCGCAGACTCGCCGCAGAAGGGGCTTCCCAGGTGATGTGGTCCGTGGTGCTTCTTCTCACAGGCTGTTGGCGGCGTTCCGGATGAAGTCACGGAAGGCCCGCGGCGACAGGGCGATGCGCTCCATCCAGTCCACGTGCGTACAGTACTTGGCCGACTGGGCTTCTCCGCCGGGGAATTCCGGCCCATGCGTACTGTCCGCCTGGACGGTGCCCAGTCGCGGGACCGGTCCTTCCAGGCAGGTGAAGGTCTGCCCGGACCCGTGACACGTGCCGGCGGTGAACGGCACGACCAGCAACCGTACGGCGGGCCGTTGGGACATGGTGATCACAAGCTCGAGCTGCGCCCGTGCGCACTCCCGTCCGCCGAATTCGGCACACCGTTGGCAGCGAGGAACCTGTGAAGGCTGCCTGATCCGGGCAGTGATCCGGCCCGCCTCCCTTTGGGACGATGCCTCCGCTGTACCCCGCGACTACGACACCGGGTGGCTGACTCCATCCCTGATGCTGACCCGCACGACCCTCGCCGTGGCAGCCGGCTGCCTCGCCCCGGCCCTGCTGCTCTCCACTCCGTCCTTCGCCACCCCCATGCCGCCGTCGACCGCTGTCGCCGCCGCGTCGGACACGGGCTCCCCCTACGACGAGATGGACGCGGACGACCTGCGCATCCGCGATCCTCCGCATCCTGGCCGATCCCGACAGCGGCAAGCGAGTGATCCAGGAGGCCGACGAACTCCTCGACGAGGGCACTGCGGAGGAGGTGCGTGCCTGGCTCGAGACGGGTTACCGCCTCGCCCAGTCCGAGGACGACGCCGTCGCCATCTCCACGATCCTCGCCGACCCCGACATCAGCGACCCCCTGCGTGCGGCGGCGAGTGCGGCCCTGGACGACTACACCCCAGAAGCGTTGCGTTACTTCCTTGAGGTCGGCCAGTACGAGGTCGACGGCTGGAACCTGTCGTCCGGATGAGGCCGGGCCAGGGAACGGATCCCGGCGCGTACGACAAGATCCCGTGGACCAACGTGCAGGGCGGGGGAACGGTGGTGATCCCGCACGTCGTCGTGGACGGGATCGGCAGGTGGTCCCACGCCATCAGCGACATCATCTGAAAGCCGCCCTGCTCACATCGTCGTGGGCAGGGCGGCGCGTTCAGGACGGTGAGAGATGGAAGGGGATTCGGTTACGGCAGGGCGTGGACGTGCGGCCCCACCGCGTTGGACCAGGCGTTGCCGGCGGTGGCGTCCCAGTTGGTGGACCAGGTCATGGCGCCGCGCAGGGCCGGGTAGGTCTTCGACGGCTTGAAGGAACCGCAGTTGGTGGCCCTGGTCAGGCAGTCGAGGGCGTTGTTCACCACGGTCGGGGAGACGTAGCCGCTGCCCGCGCCGCGGGTGGAGGCCGGGAGGCCGAGGCCCACCTGGGACGGGTGGAGGCCGCCTTCCAGCTGGATGCAGGCCAGCGCGGTCAGGAAGTCCACCGAGCCCTGACTGTAGACCTTGCCGTCGCAGCCCAACATCGAACCGCTGTTGTAGTACTGCATGTTGACGACCGTGAGGATGTCCTTCACGTTCAGCGCGGTCTGGAAGTAGGAGTTGGACGTGGACTGCATGTCGATGGTCTGCGGTGCCATCGTCAGGATCATGTCCGGGCCCGCCTTCGCGGACAGCGACCGCAGTGCCTGCGTCATGTGGGTCGCGTTGAGGCCGTTCTCCAGGTCGATGTCGACGCCGTCGAAGCCGTACTCCTGCATCACGGCGTACACCGAGTTCGCGAAGTTCGTCGCGGAGGCGGGGTCGTTCACCGAGACGGTGCCCTTCTCGCCGCCCACCGAGATGATGACCTTCTTGCCGGCCGCCTGCTTCGCCCGCACGTCCGCCTTGAACCGGTCGACGGTGTAGCCGTTCAGGCCCGCCGAGTCCAGGTTGAAGGTGACCGCGCCCGGTGTGCCCGTCGCGTCCGCGAAGGCGACCGCGATGATGTCGTACTGGGCGGGGACGTCCGAGATGCGCTGCACCGCCGCGCCGTTGTTGAAGTTCTGCCAGTAGCCGGTCACCGCGTGCCGGGGCAGGTCACCGCCGCCGCCACCGTCGTTGCCCTCCGTCGTCCGGGCCGTCACCGCCGTCGACTTGGGTGATTCGCCCGCCGCGTTGGTCGCCGCGACCCGGAAGGAGTACGAGGTGGAGGCCGCGAGCCCGGTCACCGTCGCGGACGTGCCCGTCACCGCCGTGACCTTCGTACCGTCGCGGTAGAGGGTGTAACCCGTCGCTCCGGAGACGGAGTTCCAGGTCAGGGAAGCCGTCGACGCCGTCGTGCCCGAGACGCTCAGACCGCTCGGGGTGCCGGGGACGGCCGGGTCCGGGTCGCCGCCGTCGCCTCCGCCTCCGTCGGGACCGAAGACCGACAGGTCGTCCGTGTAGTAGGGCTGCTGTCCGTACCAGCCGTGGGTGTAGACCGTCACGGACGTGGTCGCGGAGCCGGTGCGGAAGCTCGTCGTCAGCTGCTTCCAGGTACTGGAGTCCGGTGTCCAGGTGGAGACGTCCGTCGTGCCGGTGCCGGTCACGCCCAGGTAGGCGTACCCGCCCTGCACCCAGGTGCTCAGTGAGTACGTGGAGTCGGGCCGCACCGCGACGGTCTGTGTGCAGCGGGCGTTGTCCTGGCCGGCCGGGGTGGCCTTGAGCGCGGCCGTGCCCCCGTGCACGGGGGACGAGACGGTCGTGCCGCTGTTCGCCGAGCAGGTCCAGTTGCTCAGGCCCGATTCGAAACCGGCGTTCTTGACGTTGTTCACGTCCGCCGCGGACGCCTGGCCCGCGCCCGCGAGGGGGAGAGTGAGGGCGAGGGCCGAGACGAGGGCGCCCGCCCAGAGGCGGCCGGGGCGGCGGCGGGCGGCTCTGTTTCTGCGGTCGGTCGTGGCTGGCGTGCGGTCCACTGAAGCCTCCTGTGGGGGTGGGGGGAAGGGGGCTGGACAAGGGGTACAGAGAGAAGGGGGTGCAAGGAGGGGCTGGAGGGGAGAGGGAGAGAGGGAAGGCGAGGGGCGGGAGGGAGAAGTGAGAGGGGCATGGGGATGACAGCGGGCGTCGTCGTTGGAGCAACAAGGTGGTCCAGACCAATCGGGTTGTCAATGGGTCCAGACCAATTCGAGGGTGCGGGGTCGTGTCCGGCTGCCCGGCGCTCCGGCCCGCCGGACGGCCCCGCGCCAGGGTTCCGGCGTCAAGGCGGTGCGCGGGATCTCCCCCCTGCGAGTCGTGTCGAGGCCGGCGAGATGCTCAACGTGCCCCGTTTTGGCGCAACTTGTGCAACGCCAGTTGCTTACGAGCTACACAAACGCTGTTCTCCGGCCACAAAGCCGTGGTTACAGTGCTCGCATAGTCACGCAGCGAAGTCGTCAGGGTGTATCGGAGTGACGTCCGGTGGACCGAGGGGCATGGGGAGAACGGGGAGCCGCGCGTGCCAACTGCCATTGCTGTGACCAGTGCCGACCTGGCGCTGCCACCGCAGGACGAACGAACCCTGCCCGCCGTGGTGCTGCGGAACATGGCCGGCCTGCCGCTCGAACAGGCGCTGTCCGAACTCCAGGCGCTCATCGAACAGCACGGGCACGTCATCGTGGTCTGCTCCAAGGTGACGCCCGTCGCCGTCCTGCGGCGGCTGCACACCCTGCGCTCCCTGCTGGAGAGCGACCGGATCGCCCTCTTCAGCCCTGATCTGCCCCCGCTCGGACTCGCCGTACTCGTACGCCAGTTGAGGCAGCTCGCCTCCTGCGACCTCAGCCCCGGCGTGCTCGCCTCGGCCGGCCGGCTACTGGTCCACTACATCCACTCCGGGGCCCTGCTCGGCTCCGTCGCCCGGCTCGACCGGATTCCCGTGAACCTGAAGCAGCACGCCAAGTCGTGGATGCCCGGCAGTCAGTTCGCCGTCCTCGCCCACCCGCAGCCGCAGCTCGTCCGCCTCGGTCCGGAAGCCGCTCTGGACGGACCGGAGTTCGGCACCTGGATGCTCGTCGCCAAGGGGCAGCTCCAGTCCGACTGGGTCACCGACACCCTGGCACCGTCCTGGAAGGTGCAGGGACTGCGCGAGGCGCCGCTTCCGGCCGAGTCCCCGAGCTGGTGGGGGACCGGCAAGGTCATCGAGTTCTGCACCTATCTTCCCGACCTCTCCGTCCTCTACCAGCTGGTCACGAGCGTGCGGCGCGGCATCTGCCACTGGTGCGGCATCGATGTCATCGGCGACCGGTGCGTGTTCTGTTCGGCCACGCCACCGTCCGTACCCGCCCACGACAGCCCCCACGACAGCCCCCGCGGCCTCAACAGCGGCCGCGGCACCGGCAGCAGAGCCCTCGTCCGCGGCAGCTGAACCGGCACACCGCACCACACCGCCCCGCCCCGCCCCGCGCCCCGTCCGCACACACGAAACGCGGTTTCCCACCGTCCCGCTCGGCCCATATCCCCCAATGAGGTTGCACGGTCTATGAACTCCCGTCAGCGCCGCGGCGTGATACTCCTGCTCCTGTCGATCCTGTGCGCCCTCGCCGCGTTCGCCGGTGTGCTCTCCGTCGTCAACGACGTGGAGTCCAAGGTCGGTCCCGAGGTCGGCGCGTACCGGCTGAAATCCGATGTGGCGCCCTACACGCCGCTCAGAACGGGCCAGTTCGAGAAGATCGAGATGCCCGAGCGCTGGCTGTCGGCGAACGCGGTCACCGATCTCGGCGACATCCGGGGCAAGATCGCCGTCACCACGCTGAAGGAGGGCTCCCTGCTGCAGAGCGACATGATCGTGAACCAGCCCGCCCTGCAGCCGGGGCAGCAGGAGGTCGCCATCATGATCGACGCGGCCACCGGCGTCGCCGGAAAGATCACGCCGGGCTCGTCGGTCAACGTCTACGCCACCTTCGAGGGGGAGCGCGAGGGCGCCGCGGCCCAGTCGAAGATCATCGTGACCAACGCCAAGGTCCTCGACGTCGGCCGGATCACCGCCCTCGAACCCGACGAGAACGACCGCGGACGGCAGCCCACGGACGCCGTCCCCATCACCTTCGCGCTGTCCACCATCGACGCCCAGCGCATCACCTACGCCGAGTCCTTCGCCCAGCGGGTCAGGCTCGCACTCGTCGCCCCCGGCGGCGACACCACGGTTCCCGAGCAGGACCGTACGTACGAACTCGCGAAGGACAAGTGAGAGGCCCGCATGCCCACGAGGATCCTCCCGGCAGTCGGTGACGCGGACGCCGTCCGGTCCATCACCACGCTGCTCAGCCAGCTCCCGGACGCCGAGCCGGTGGCCCCGGTGGCCGACTCCACCCAGCTCGTCGACACCCTCGCGCGCCTGGCCGCCGAGTCGATCGACGAGCTGCCCGAGGTCGTGGTCGTGCACGAGCGGATCGGCCCGGTCCCCGCACTGGAACTGATCCGTGAAGTGGCCCTGCGCTTCCCCGCCGTCGGCGTCATCCTCGTCACCTCCGACGCCAGTCCCGGCCTCTTCCAGGCCGCCATGGACTACGGCGCCCGCGGCCTGGTCGCCCTGCCGCTCAGCTACGAGGAACTCGCCACCCGCGTCCAGGCCGTCGCCCAGTGGTCCTCCGGCGTACGCCGCCATCTCGGAGCCGGCAGCGACGTGTTCACCGGCGTCGGCGGCACGGTCGTCACCGTCAGCGGAGCCAAGGGCGGGGTGGGCGCGACCCTGACCGCCATCCAACTGGCTCTGGCCGCCCAGGCCTCCGGCCGCAGCACCGCCCTGGTCGACCTGGACCTCCAGACCGGGGACGTCGCCTCCTTCCTGGACGTCCAGTTCCGGAGGTCCGTCGTGGACCTCGCGACGATCACCGACATCTCCCCGCGCGTCCTGGCCGACGCCGTCTTCCGCCACGACACCGGTCTCACCCTGCTCCTCGCCCCCGCCGAAGGCGAACGCGGCGAGGACGTCACCGACCGCGCCGCCCGCCACATCGTCGGCGCCCTGCGCTCCCGGTACGAGGTCGTGGTCGTCGACACCGGCGCCCAGCTCGGCGGGGCCGGCGCGGCCGCCGTCGAGACCGCCGACACCGCGCTCCTGGTCACCACCCCGGACGTGGTCTCCGTCCGGGGCGCCAAACGGACGGTACGGATGTGGGACCGGCTCCAGATCCGCAAGGCGGAGGAGACCACGGTCGTCGTCAACCGCCACACCCGGAGTACGGAGATCCAGCCGCCCCTCATCCAGAAGATCACCGGCACCGCGGTCGCGGCCACCGTGATCCCCGCCAACTTCAAGGAACTCCAGCCGGTCGTGGACGCGGGCCGGGTCCACGAACTGGAGAACAGGAGCGCGGTGAAGCAGGCCCTGTGGGCCCTGGCCGGAGAGCTGGGGCTGGCCAAGGCCCCCGAGGGCGCCCAGAAGTCCGGCCGGCTGCGGGGAGACCGGCTGCGCGGCGACCGGGGAGCGGTGAGCATCCGGCGGCGCAAGCACGGAGGGGGGTGACCGTGATGAAGGGGGAGGAGCGGCACTCCTGCCCGGGCCGTGACGGTGACGGCGACCATGTCTGTGCCCGTGACCGGGGCCAGGTCACCATCGAGTTCCTCGGCATGATCCCGACGATCCTCGTGACACTCGTGGTGCTGTGGCAACTCGTGCTGCTGGGATACACGTTCACCCTCGCGGGGAATGCTGCGGACGAAGCGGTCCGCGCGGCCACCGCCGCGGACCCCGGCGCGCGCCAGGGCGCCTGCGAGGCGGCGGGGCTGGACAAACTGCCCAGTGCCTGGGAGGGAGCGGCGACGGTGACGTGCGCGACCGGGGGCGGCTATGTCACCGCCGACGTGACACTGGGCGTCCCCGTCCTCTTCCCGGGCACCGCCACCTTTCCCTTCGAGGTGAAGGGCCACGCGGGCGCGGTGGAGGAGGAGGTGGGGGACTAGATGACGTACAGGCACAGGCACAGGCACAGGCGGGGCGGGCTCGGGAGGCGTGGGGACCGCGGGCAGGTGGCGATCGAGTACCTGGGCTTCCTGCCGGTCCTGATCATCGTCGCGATGGCCGCCGTACAGCTGGGCCTGATCGCGTACACCGCCCAGCAGGCCGGTACCGCCGCCCGCGCGGGGGCCCGCAGCGCCTCGCTCGACGGGGCGGCCGGGTCGGCCTGCGCGGTGGCGGTCAGCGGCTGGCTGGCCGGCCGCACCGACTGCGGGGCGTCCGGTGGCGGTGACGAGGTCACCGTCACCGCCACGATCGACATCCCGTCGATCGTGCCGGGCTGGGACTTCGGCCAGGCCACGAAGACCGCCACGATGCCCGTCGACCACTGACCGCACCTGACCACCCATCCACCCATCTCAGGTATTCACCACGCAACCAGGAACGAGGAGCGCCGGACTCATGAGTCTGCGGTCACGTATCAACTCCCCCGAGGAGAAGGGCAGCCGGGGCGAGGACGGTCATCTGGTCGCCTCCTACCGCGCCAAGCTCCTCGAGGAGATCGACCTCGCGGAGATGAGTTCGCTGGCCGCCGCCGAGCGCCGGGCGAGACTGGAGCGGGTGCTCGGGCACATCATCAGCCGCGAGGGCCCGGTCCTGTCGACCGTGGAGCGCTCGCAGCTGATCCGCAGGGTCGTCGACGAGGCACTCGGCCTCGGCATCCTGGAACCGCTCCTCGAGGACGCCTCCATCACGGAGATCATGGTCAACGGCCCCGACGCGATCTTCGTCGAGCGCGGCGGACGTGTCGAGCAGCTGCCGATGCGCTTCGCCTCCCACGACCAGCTGATGCAGACCATCGAACGCATCGTCTCGACGGTCAACCGCCGCGTGGACGAGTCGAATCCGATGGTGGACGCGCGTCTGCCGTCCGGGGAGCGCGTCAACGTCATCATCCCGCCGCTGTCCCTGACCGGCGCCACCCTCACCATCCGCCGCTTCCCGCGCTCCTTCACCCTCCACGAGCTGATCGGCCTCGGCTCCCTCGACGAGCACATGCTGTACCTGCTGGCGGGCCTGGTGCAGGCACGCTTCAACGTGATCGTGTCGGGCGCGACCGGCACCGGGAAGACGACCCTCCTCAACGCCCTCTCCGGCCTGATCCCCGAGGGTGAGCGCATCATCACCATCGAGGACTCCGCCGAACTCCAGCTCCAGCAGCCGCACGTGATCCGTCTGGAGGCGCGCCCGCCGAACGTCGAGGGCAAGGGCCGCATCACCATCCGCGACCTGGTGCGCAACTCGCTGCGCATGCGCCCCGACCGGATCGTCGTGGGCGAGGTCCGCGGCGGCGAGTCCCTGGACATGCTCCAGGCGATGTCCACGGGCCACGACGGCTCGCTCGCCACCGTCCACGCCAACAGCGCGGAGGACGCCCTGATGCGCCTCCAGACCCTCGCCTCCATGTCGGAGGTGGAGATCCCCTTCGTCGCGCTGCACGACCAGATCAACAGCGCCGTCGACGTCCTCGTCCAGCTCACCCGCTTCGCCGACGGCGCCCGCCGCATCACCGAGATCGCCCTGCTGGAGAGCCACGGCGGCGAACCGTACCGGCTGGCCACGGTCGCCCGGTTCAACGCGCAGCCGATGGCAGGCGACGGCCGCATCTACGGCTCGTACGAGCACCACCCGCTCCCGCGCCGCACCGCCGAACGCCTCTACATGGCGAGTCAGCCCGTCCCGCAGGCCTTCGGCATCGCCCGTTCCCTCGACCAGCTCACCACCCGAGAAGCCAGGTAGGACCGCCGCCATGGATCTGCAGGACCTGATCGCGCTGACCACCGGCATCGCACTGCTGACCTGCGTCCTCGCGGTCGTCGGCGTGCACACGTACGCCGCGGGCAGGGCTCAGCAGCAGGAGCTGGTGGAACGGCTGTCGTACACCGGACAGGTCACGGTCGGCGGGCGCCGGCGCCACTTCCCCACCCTGGACCGCAGGCTGCGCCGCACCGCGTTCGGCAGGAGACTGGAACTGCGCCTGGTGGCCACCGGCCTGGACATCACCCCGGGCGAGTTCGTCGCCTACATGGTCGCCCTCGCCCTGGGCCTCCTCCTCACCGGCCAGGCCATCCTCGCCCCGTTCTTCGGCCCGCTGGCCGGCGTCCTGGGCATCTGGCTGGCGTTCCAGTTCCTCGACTGGCAACGCCAGAAACGCATCGAGAAGTTCATCAACCAGCTCCCCGAACTGGCCCGCATCCTGGCCAACGCCACCCAGGCCGGTCTCGCCCTGCGGACGGCGATCGGCATGGCGGCGGAGGAACTGGAAGCGCCGGCGGGCGAGGAACTGGCCAAGGTCGACAACCAGTTGGCCCTCGGCGCCTCGATGGACGACGCGCTGGGCGAGCTGGCCGAACGTCTTCCCTCCCGCGAACTCATCGTCCTGGTCACCACGTTGGTGCTCTCCAACCGGGCGGGCGGCCAGGTCGTCAGCGCTCTGCGGAACCTCACCGACACCCTGGAGGAGCGCAAGGAGACCCGGCGCGAGGTCCGTACCCAGCTCTCCCAGGTCAGCATGACGTCGTACGCCGTCCCCGTCCTGGGGGTCGGCTCGTTGTTCCTGATGAACGGGGTGAAGGACGGCGCCCTGGAACGCATGACCGGCTCCCCGGTCGGCCAGGGCGCCGTGATCGTCGCCTTCGGCCTGTACGCGGTCGGCTTCGTCCTGATCCGCCGCCTGTCCCGCATCGACGTATGAGGAGGGAGGAGTGAGTGACATGGGACTTCTGCTGGCGCTGGTGACGGCCCTCGCCGTAGGGGGCGTCTTCGCCGGCGTACGCATGTACCGCGCCGACGCGAAACTCCCCGCCGACCTGGTCCTCGCCCTGGAGGTCGGCGCCACCCGCACCGGCGCGGTGGACTCGCTCGTCGACCGCATGGGCATGCGCTACGCCCCCGCAGTCCTGCGCCTCATGGGTCCCCAGCGGGTCGCCCGGTACCGCCGCAGGATCGACCTCGCGGGCAACCCCGGCGGCCTCACCATCGACCGTTACGCCGCCCGTCGCGCGGTCTACGGCTTCCTCGGCGGCTTCGGCTTCCTGGTCTTCCTCATGCGCGGGCAGTTCTTCGTCGCCCTGCTGCTGCTCGCCTTCGGCGCGTTCTGGACGGAGGTCGGCATCTGGTCGGCGATCCGGATCCGCCGGGACGTGATCGAGCGGACCCTGCCGGACTTCCTGGACGTCCTCGCCGTCGTCGTCAGCGCGGGCCTCGGCTTCCGGCAGGCCCTGGACCGGGTCGCCACCAAGTACGAGGGCCCGTGGGCGGACGAGCTGCGCATCACGCTCCGCCAGATGGACCTCGGCATGAGCCGCCGTCAGGCCTTCGCGGAACTGCGCCGACGCAACGACTCCGAGCAGGTCGCCATGTTCGTCACGGCGTTGCAGCAGGGCGAGGAACTCGGCGCCCCCATCGTGGAGACGCTGGTCGCCCTCGCGAGGGACATGCGCCGCACGGACGCGCAGAACGCCCGCCGCAAGGCGGCCCGCGCGGTCCCCAAGGCCACCATGATGATCACCACGTTCATGGTCCCGGCCACGATGATCCTCCTCGGCGCGGGCCTGATCCTGGGCTCCGGCACCGACTTCGGCTCGATCACGGGCGAGTAGCGGGACGAGGGACAAGGAACGAGGGACGGTGAACAGCAGGATGGCGATGACCGGGGAGCGCGGGCCGCGCTCAGGACGTAGGGACCGCAGGGGCTTGCTGCGCCGGTGCCGTACCCGGCAGCCCGGGACCGGCATGCCCTCGGCGGACGGCTCGCCCCTCCCAGCGCACGCCGTCACCGAGCAGGCCCTCACGGAGCAGGCCCTCACGGAGCAGGCCCTCACGGAACAGGCTCTCAGGGAGCACGTCGCCACGGGCGCGCCGGAGGTCCGGCCACACCCTGCGACGGACAGCCACCCCGCGACGGACCGAGCCACCCCGCAGGCACCCGCACCCCTGCCTCCCCCCGCGCCGGCATTCGAGTCCCCGGCCGTCGACCTCCAGATCAACGCACTCCAGGCCCTGTGCCGGCAGGTGTTCGGCTTCCGGCTGGCGGTGATCGCGCTGGCCGCCCCCGCCGCCCTCCTCAACGCGGGGCCGGGCTGGAGCGTGCGCATGGTCGGCATCGCGGTCGTGGTCACCTTCATGGCGTCCTACGCCCTCGTACGGGACTGGGAGCGCTTCGGCCCTCTCCTCCTGCGCCACCCCAGCCTCCTCGCCGTGGACACCCTCTTCGGAGCCCTGCTCCTCATCTCCGCCGGCCCCGACAGCCTCCTCGCATACGCCGGCATCTGCACCCCGCTCCTCGCGGGTCTGGTCTACGGCTGGCGGGGGGCGGCGGCGTTCGCCTCCCTCCAGGGACTGATCCTGCTCCTGGTCCACGTGACCCTGGCGGACGCGGATCCACCCGCGGGCCTCACGGAGACGCTGTTCCTGCCGGGCCTCTGCGTCATCACGGGCGCGGTCGGCTCCAGCCTCCGCAACCTCATGCTTGGCTTCGGCACGGCCACCCGGGCCCTGACGACGGTCCAGGCCCGCCTGGCCGCCACGGAGGCGGTCAGCGAGGAACGTGCCTGCCTGGCACGCGAAATGCACGACTCGGTGGCGAAGACCCTGCACGGTGTCGCCCTGGCCGCCGACGGCCTCGCCGGCTCGGCGAGCGCCGGGCACGTGAACGCGGCGCTGCTACGGCAACAGGCGGAACTGGTCGCCCGCTCTGCCCGCCGCGCCGCCGCCGAGTCCCGTGAACTCCTGGCGGACCTGCGGGGAGGGGCGCCCGGGGGTGCGGGCGCGTGGCAGAGCGGCAAGGAGATCGTGGCCGAACTGGCAGCACGTACAGGTGCCTTCAGCACCCGCACAGGCCTTCCGGCGACCTTCCGCCGAACCGGCGACGACGACGCGGCCGGGACTCCGCCCCACCCCGTACCCGTCCCCCTCACGGTGGCCCGCCAACTGCTCACCATCGTCTCAGAGGCGCTGGAGAACGCCCACCGCCATGCGCACCCGACACGAGTCGCCGTGAGCGCGGGTGTCCACGGCGGCCTGCTCCGTATCACCGTCCACGACGACGGCCGCGGCCTCCCACCCGGCACGACCCTCGAACAACTCCGCACGGACGGTCACTTCGGCCTGGTCGGCATGGTCGAGCGCGCGGCGGCGATCGGTGCCCGCATCCGCATCGGCCGAGGCACCCACCCGCGAGGCACGGAGGTCCGCCTGGAACTCCCGATGGCGCCCGCGAGACCACTCACCAGCACCCGCGCGACAGCGGAGGTGGCCCGATGACACAGATGACACAGGTGTCACAGATGACGACGAACCAGAAACCCCCGTCCACCGCGGTCCTGCGGGTCCTCGTCGCCGACGACAATCCGGTGGTCCGCGCAGGCCTGACGGCCCTGCTCTCCGGCCGAGAAGGGATAAAGGTGGTGGCGGAGGCGGAAGACGGCCGGGAGGCCTGCGAGGCGGCCCGCGACCACCATCCGGACGTCATCCTCCTCGACGTCCAAATGCCGCGCATGGACGGCATCTCGGCACTTCCGTACCTGGTGGGGATCGCACCGGTGGTGATGCTGACGTACAGCGGGGAGTCGGAGATCGTCGAGGAGGCACTGCGCAGGGGAGCGGGCGGTTACCTGGTCCACGGCGAGTTCACGGCGGACGAACTGGTCACGGCCGTACGGGACATCAGTCACGGCCGCCCCCACTTCACCCCCACGGCGGCGGGAGCGCTGCTGGCCCAACTCCGCAAGACGCCCTCGGGCCCGCCCTTGCCGGAAGATCTGGGAGCCGGGACGGATGCGACTGCATACGAACTTTCCAAGACGAAGCTGCGGTATATGAACCCTCAACAAGCTGCGCCACCAAGCATATTGGGCGCGCGGCGGTCTATCACGCCACCCGTTTCTTCACAAAACCTTTCGCAACTGCAACCAGATATGGGACAGTCGTCGTCAGGGTGGGCAAGCGGTTGTCGTCCGGCCGTTCCTGACAGGTCGAGGTTCCAACTGAGCAGCAGGGAGGCGGAGATCATGGATCACATCGCATCCGGCATGAACAACCAGCAGATCGCCGCCACTTGTTTCATCAGCGAGAAGACGGTCAAGAACCACATCAACCGCATCTTCGCCAAGCTGCACAGCACCAGCCGTTCCGAAGCCGCCGCCAAGTGGCTCGGCACGGCCCCGGATTCCGCACGAGGACTGGGGTGACCTGCGGTGACGTCAGGGGGGACGAAGCGGCGGCCCGGCAACTGGGCCCGGGATTGGGTCCTGGGGCCCTCTGGCGGACTGGGAAATTCGCCGTACGTTGCTGATATCGAATGCGGCACCCTGAAGGAAGCCGCAACCGCGTCAGCCGGAGGGGAACACCATGAGCAACTGGATCAACACCACGGTCACATACCTCCAGTCCCGCACCGCCCGCAACGACACGGGGCAGACGGCGGTGGAGTACCTGGGGATCATCGCGGTGGTGGTGGCGATCGTTTTGGCCATCACGGGGACGGACATTGGACAGACGATTTACACAGCGATCACGGCGAAGATCGCAGAAGTGACCGGTTGAGGCGGCCCCGTAGGTACGGCGACGCAGGGCAGGCTTTCCCTATCTACATCACGGTGGTGGGAGGCCTGCTCTTCCTCGCGTTTGCGTACTTCGCGGTTGGCCAGGCAACGGTGAACAGGAACGGTGCCCAGACCGCCGCCGATGCGGCTGCTCTCGCAGCGGCGCAGGACAGGCGTGACCAACTCGCGGGTGCCTGGGTCGAGGATCTCTTGGACCCGACCAAGTGGCAGGCGATCTTCGACGGCAGTGCAGAAGGGCTCGACGAGTCGTGCTGGCGCGCACAGCAACTTGCGGCACAGAACGACGCGGCTGTTCTGAGGTGCGTGCAAGACGGGCTATTGGGCTACACGGTCGAGGTCGAGACGACCGACACCGTGGGGGACTCCATCGTGCCCGGTACCGAGAACATGAAGTCGCAGGAGACAGCGAGTGCGGTGATCGATCCTCGCTGTACTTTCGCCCTCCTGGCTGAGGGCGCGCCTGAGGACGCACTGCCTCTGCTCACTTGCAAGGACAGGGAGTGGAAGCTGGATCCGGAAGATCTCGAAGAGCTTCTTCCAAAGCCTGAGGATCTTTTCGACGTCCACCTGGCCGACTGATCAGCGAACGACGAATGAATAGGGAAGCAGGGTCATGATTATGTGGTTCACGATGCGGGCCCGCAGAGGGGTGGTCGCGCTGACTCTGGCAACCGGACTGTCCCTAGGAGTTGTCGGGTGTAGCAGCGACGGAGACGGCGATGACAAATCGAACGCTTCGGTACCTACGCCCAAGGAAGAAGGGCCCGACCCGAGTACTCAAGAGGGACAGTCAGCGGAACCGTTGGCCGAACTGAAGGGTCCGTCTGGTCTGCTGCTCAAAATCACCGCGGCGCAGCGGGACTCAGGTGGCTTCCTGACCGTGAGCGGTGACTTGACGAACGATGCGAGTAAGGTGTCTGTCGTTCCTGCTCAGGTAAGTGGCAACGAGACAGAGATCATCAAGAATGGTAGGTCCCTTGGTGGTGCCACTCTGGTGGACTCCAAGGGAAAGAAGCGCTACTACGTGTTGCGAGACACAGACGGCCGCCCGCTCACGACGACCAATTTCCCCAATCTGAAGCCAGGCGATTCGGTGCCCGTCTTCATGCAATTCCCCGCGCCGCCCCCGGAGACAACTGAGTTGACGTTCCAGCTGCCCATGTTCTCAGCTGGTGTCATCGAGATCACCGGGTGATGCTCAAATGACCACGTCTCGAATCCCACATGCCGCAACGGGCAAGTGGTTTGCCATGACGGCCGTTGCGGTCCTGCTTGCTGCGAGTGTCAATAATGTTGCTGCACACGCCGCCGACGACCCCAGCGTCCCCCCCGGCACCGAGGCCACCGCCTCCGCCCCCGTCGAACTCGACCCCAACGACCCGGACCTGAAGCTCCCCGACGGCGCCACCCTCGCCGAGCCGAAGGTCCTGGACATCAAGCAGGTCGTCGAGGAGCAGAGCGGTGACGAGCGCCGCGAGGACACCAACACGGAGGTGACGTTCGCGCTGCAGGCGGAGGTGCTGTTCGGCAAGGACAGCGCGAAGCTCAGCGCGCAGGCGAAGGCCCGTATCGGCGCGATCGCCGAGGAGATCAAGAAGCAGAACGCGGCGAGGATCCGGGTCTTCGGCTTCACGGACAACCTGGGCTCCTCGGCCCACGGCGACGTCCTGTCCCGTCAGCGCGCGAACGCCGTCCACACCGTCCTGGACCAGGAGCTGAACGACCCCGACGTCACGTACGAGGTACGCGGCTACGGCGAGCAGTACCCGATCTCCGACAACTCGACGGAGGCCGGCCGCAAGAAGAACCGCAGGGTCGAGATCACGTTCCCCCGAACTGAGAGCTGAGAACCGAGAACTACTAAAACACTCGTGCGATTCTCGGATCTTTGATCCGGGCAAGATTCTGTCCTGCTGCGCACATGGTCCTACTCGTAGACACGCACCAGTCCTGTACATCTCCCGACGTAACGCGTTGAATATGGTGAGTTACTGACTTTTGCGATTGAAAGCGGTTGATCATGGCGGTAACGCCAAGGCCCGGTAGGCTGACGGCAGCGGCAGACAAGGATTCGCGTCCGGCGCGATCAGCCGCGACTGACAGCGACTCGGAGCCCTTCGTCTCGCCGGTCAATTCGCACAACGAGTGGGACCCGCTGGAGGAGATCATCGTCGGGCGTCTCGACGGCGCGACGATTCCCTCCGACCATCCGGTCGTGACCTGCAACATCCCGCCATGGGCGGCACGGATGCAGGGGCTTGCCGCCGGTTTCAGATACCCGCGCCCGTTGGTCGAGCGGGCGCAGCAGGAACTCGATCGGTTCATCGCCCTCCTGGAGTCCCTCGACGTCACCGTCAGACGCCCGGACGAGATGGACCACCGGCGCCGCTTCAGCACCCCCGACTGGTCGTCACGCGGCTTCTGCAACACGTGTCCGCGTGACAGCATGCTCGTGATCGGCGACGAGATCATCGAGACCCCGATGGCATGGCCGTGCCGGTATTTCGAGACCCACTCCTATCGCACGATCCTCAAGGAGTACTTCCGGGGCGGCGCGCGCTGGACGGCGGCTCCCAAGCCGCAGCTCACCGACGAACTCTTCGAGGCGGACTTCCGTATCCCCGAGGCCGGCGAGCCCATGCGCTACATCCTCACCGAGTTCGAGCCGGTGTTCGACGCGGCGGATTTCGTGCGCGCGGGACGCGACCTGTTCGTCACGCGGAGCAACGTCACCAACCGGATGGGCATCGACTGGCTGCGCCGTCATCTCGGACCCGGCTACCGCATCCACGAGATCAAGAGCCGCTGCCGCGCGCCCATGCACATCGACACGACGTTCGTCCTCCTCGCGCCCGGCAAGGTACTGGTCAATCCCGAATACGTCGACGTCGACCACCTGCCGGACGTCCTGAGCTCGTGGGACGTCCTGATCGCCCCCGAGCCCCGTCCGATCGACGATCGTCTGCTCAAGGTCACTTCGATGTGCGGCAAGTGGCTGAGCATGAACGTTCTCATGATCGACGAGAAACGGGTGATCGCGGAGCGCCACCACACCGACATGCTGCGCGCGCTGGAGAAATGGGGCTTCGAGCCGATCCCGTGCGACCTGCTGCACTACGCGCCGTTCGGCGGCTCGTTCCACTGCGCGACACTCGACATCCGACGCCGCGGCACGCTCGAGTCGTACACCGATTGACGGTCCCACCGGCCGCTGAGGTTCCTCCCGAGGTGAGAGGGGGAGGGAGCGATGAGGTCAAGGCGCCGGTGTTGCGGTGTGTCGCGCCGCACAAGACCAGATGACGGAGAATGCCACACCCTGTCCAGTGGACCTGGTGCCTCCCGTGACAACGCCTCCGGTCGACGTCGAGGCCCGGAGCATGGGCTGTGCCGCCCCTCGTAACGGGTCCGTTCCAAGTGGGCCGTGGGGTGGTGGGTTTAGTTGGATACACCCGGCAAGTCGTCACTCATCTCCCTGGTGTCGTTATGCATCGCTGGATAGCGTGGGTTCGCTCGAGAGAAGCCTCGCCCCACCGGGAGCCGACACCGTGAACCGCCGCCCTACCCTGCTCGCAGCGCTCGCGCTGACCGCTGCCACGGCCCTGACGCTGTCCGCGTGCGGCGGCAGCGAGGAGGGCTCCGCCAAGGACAAGGACAGCGACAAGATCGCGGGTGCGGACACAGGGGGCGAGAAGGAGTCGTCGCCGAGCCCGAGTGCTTCGGCCGCTTCAGGGCGCCCGGAGATCGAGTTTCCCTCGGACGCGGAGAACGTTTTCGAGTACGAGAAGACGGGCGATCCTGTGAAGGACGCAGTCCTCGCGGACAGTGCATTGAGCGTCAACTCTGTCGATGAAGCGATTTTTGCTGGCAGTACGGACACCGAGGCGCTCGGCTTCTACAACACGGAGAAGGCGCTGAGCGGCTCGATCACTTATGCGCTCAGGTACATCAAGAAAGACGACACCTGGGTCGGTGAAACTCGTTACTTCGACTACAAGGTGAGCCTGTCTGGGGCGAACGGCGCCTACGTCACTTACTGCTCCGACGAAAGCAAGTCGTTCATCAAGAACAAGAAGACCGGGAAAGTTGAGGACACGCCGACGACGGCAGACAGTTATGTCCTCTACAACACCAAGCTAGAGAAAAGCGCTGATGGCGTCTGGCAAACCACCGACGTCGCGTCGAACCGGGGGAGCAAGGAGTGTCAGCCGTAGGAAAAGCAGTAAGGATCACAGCTCTTGCCGCGCTCGTTTCCATCCCCTCGCTTGTGGCACCTGCGGCGTTTGCCGGCGGGCGTGGGGAGAACGGCACACGAGAGGGGGCGCAGCAGCAGGCCGAAGCCGGTGGCGACGGTACTGTTTCGGTCACGGTGGGTGGTGTGGTCTTCGATCGTTCGAAGAACGGGAGCGGCGACTCCGCGGGTGCGTTGACCTCGGCCACGTCGTGGTCGCCGCCGCCTTGTTGGTATGCGCCCAAGTACACGCCGGAGCAGTTGCAGGAGTATTTGGAGCCGATCTGGGAGGCCGGGTCGACGGGGCACGAGTGGGATGCCGTGCAGCGGAAGAAGTATCTGAATCCGGACGAGCCGGAGAAGGACTTCAACAAGGACCGGACCGGTGAGGGGCACTGGTGGGGTTCCTACGTCAATGACAGCTTTCCCCCGGGCTGGGATTCCTGCGACGAGGACTATTTCTGGGTGGATCAGGGTGATCCCCCGCCGGCCGGCATCGAGAACGCGGTCACGCCGGAGATCCTCGCGGAGCTCGCCTATGCGGAGATCCGTGTCCCGGGTACGGAGGTGACGCTGGCCCCGGCCGGGGCGGCGAAGGTGAATCTTCCGACGTGGGCGTGGCTGGACGGGGCGGAGTTCAAGCCGGTGTCGGTCACCGCGTCCGTGCCGGTGATCGGTATTGAGGCGACGGCCACGGCGGTGCCGGTGTCGCTGGAGATCGAGCCGGGCACGCCCGACGCCCGGACGTTCCCGGCGTCCGGTGTCTGTGCGATCGACGACGGCCGCATCGGGGAGCCGTATGCCAAGGGCAAGGCGGAGCGGACCCCGCCCTGCGGGGTGGAGTACCTGCGTTCCTCGGGCGACGGCACCTTCCCGTTGCAGGCGACGGTCACCTGGGAGATCGAGTGGACCGGCACCGGCGGCGCGGGCGGCGACCTTCCCGACGGCAGCTTCGGCGCCACCCAGGACGTCGTCGTCCAGGAGATCCAGGCCATCAACCGCTGAACCACATGCTGAAAGTCCGGAGGCGGTCCGGAACCCGTCATCGTCGGATTCCGGACTGCCCGGGTGGCTGACATCCACGTCGTCGGCGCACGAGGCCGAGCGGCGACGGGGAGGGCACGACGGTCCATGGGCCCCGCCGTCCGAGCGGCCTACAGCAGGTGGTCGGCTTTGCCGGCCTTGATCTCGAGGATGAGGGTGCGGAGGGCTTCTCGGGTGTCGGTGAGGGGGCGGTCCTCCTGGCCGGCCACGGCGATGTAGGCGTTGCCGTCGGGGTCGGTGCCTATGCGGAAGCAGTTGGCGCCCTCGGCGCAGAAGGGTTCTTCCCAGGTGATGGCTGCCATGGGGTGCTCCTCAGAGGTCGCTGGCGATGTTGTGGATGAAGTCGCGTGAATCGGCCGACGAGAGCGATGCCTCTTCCATCCAGTCCAGGTGCGCCCGGTACTTGGCCAGTTGGGACTGACCGTGAAGGAACTCGGGCCCGTGAGCCGAGTCCAGTTCCGCCGTGTCGAGTTGGGGTACTGCCGCTTCCGCGTAGGTGAGGCCCTGGCCGGCTCCGGGGAAGGCTCCGGCCTTGAAGCGGATCACCCGCACGTCGATGTTCGCGAGTTCCGACAGCTCGCAGAGGTGGTCGAGCTGTGCGCGCATGGTCTTCGTGCCGCCGAACTCGACGCGTAGTGCGGCCTCGTGCACGTAGCCGACATACGTGATCGGGGATTCCCGATGCAGGACCTGCTGACGCTGCATGCGATGCGCCACTCGCAGTTCGATTTCGGCCGGTGACAGTGGCGGCAGGGCGGCGGCGAACAGCCTGCGTGCATAGGCGTCGGTCTGCAACAGGCCCGGCACGTGCAGGGCCAGTCCGCCCCGGACTCGTCTGGCTTGCCACTCCATCTCGGCAATGTCCAGCAGTGCTGCGGGGAGTTGACCGCGATAGGACTCCCACCAGCCCCGTGTCCGGTCGCCGGCCATGTTCGCGAGGGCCTCGACGTACTCCTCGTCGCGGCAGTCGTAGTTGCACGCGAGGGTCCGCAGACGTTCGGGAGTGATGGTCCGGACCCCTGCCTCGATATTGGAGATCTTCGCCCGATCGAGGCCGAGCAGCCCGGCGGCGTACTCCGTCGACACCTCTGCTGCGAGACGCATCTTCCGCAGTTCCGCGCCCAGTCGTCGCTGGCGTTGAGTGGGCGTTGCCCTCGGCGGCATCTGTCACTTCCTCCAATGGTCGCGGCGTCAGTCTGCCCCTTGGCGGCTCGATAGGTCTACCCACATGAGTGGTAAATCCGGTCAGTTGGTGGCAATGTGCCACCTTCGTGGTCTACTGTCAGCGATGCGGTAGTCGCTTTCCGTGGCGGTCGGAAGTGCGTCATGCGAGCTCACCGCACCATCCTGCCCTGGGAGGGGTGTGCCCGTGCCAGGAAGACAGGCCACCGGCGGGACCGCATCACAGACCAGCAATCACCATTCAGCAATCAGCTGTCAGTCAACGGGAGTTGTTATGCCTGAACCCTCGTCCCTCTGTCCGATCGCCGCGCCCGTCGACCGGCCGTCCGCCCCGCCTGCCCCCGACACTCTCGCCTACAGCTTCACGCCTCCCGCCGCCCCGCAGAGCCCCGCGATCGCCCGCTCGGCCACGAGGGGGATCCTGCGGGCCCACGGCCTGAACGACGTGACGGACGCCGCGGTGCAGGTGGTGAGTGAACTGGTTGCGTGTTCGTGCCGGTTGGCGCCCGCCGCCGAGGTGTACGTCTCCCTCCGCTACCGGGACGACGCCCTCCGCGTGGTCCTCTACGACGCCCACCCCCGCCACACGCACCCCCGGCTGGCTGCCGCCTGCGACTCCCGTCGCCGAGCGGCGCTCCGTGTTCTGGCCTGCGTGGTCAAGGTCTGTGCGGGGGAGTGGGGGTTCGGTGACGCGCGGGAGCCGGGTGGAGGCACCCGGATGTGGGCCGTTCTCCCCAGGGGCGGCGCGCGTGCGTACGCGGCCGGGGAGCCCTAAAGGCTCTCGCTGGTGAAGTGGCGGTCGGCTGCCGCGACCATGGACTGGGCGAGCTTGGCCAGGGCATGGTCCGGGGTGGGGGTCAGCGGGGGTTCGACGGCCAGGCGCGCGGCCTCGCGGGCGTCGATCAGGGCCAGGGCGGTCAGCGGCTTCTCGGACCAGAAGTTGAACTTGTCGCCGTCGTGCTCGCTGCGCGCGATGCTCAGGGCTTCCCGCGCCAGCGCGGTGGCGTCCTCGAGTACCACGTCGATCAGCAGGTTCGCGACCGCGAGCAGGCCGATGTCGCGGCGTGGTCCGTGGAGCCCCATGGCCTGCACCGTGATCTCGGCCGCCAACTGCCGCTGTGGAAGCCCTTGTCTCCGCCCCCGCGCCTGATCCCGCTCCTGTTGCGGGGGCTGGGGCTGTTCGTGCTCCGGCAGGGGCGTCGAACGCAGGAGCTGCCGGACGGCCTGCTCCAGCGCGATGCCCCGCGCCGCCGGGTCGGTTATCTCACGGGTCGTCCGCAACAGGTCGGCGATGAGCTCCGCGGTGAGTTCCGGTGCCGTGTCCGCCAGTTCGTCCGCCATGAGGCACAGGGCGTGTGCCTGTTGCTCCGGGTCGGTGATGGCGGCAGCGACCCGGCGGGCTCGTACGGGCTCGCGCTCGACCAGCGCCACGGCGAGCGAGGTACGGGCCTCGCCGAGTCCCTTGGGGTCGGTGATGTCACCGATGATTTGCTCGACCTCGTGGAACAGCCGTTCCGCTCTGCCGGGAGCGCTCCAGCACAACTCCCTGGCGACCATCGCGTTCGCCCTGGCCCGCGCGCTCGCCGGGCCGCCCGTGATGCTGAGGGCGATCTGCTCCGCTCTCTCCAGGTCCGTGTCCACGAGTACGGCCACGACCTCGCACTGAGCCACGGCCCGGTCCTCCTTGTCGGGCAGGGCGTCGGCGCTCTGCAGAGCCCGGTCCGGGTCGGCGGCGGCCATGGCGACGATGCGGTCCAGCACGGCCTGCCGCTTGGACGGGCCTGCGCCCGGGGCGGCAGGGGCATCGGGAAAGGAGCTGGGGCGCGGTTCGGTGGCCTCCGCGGCGGGCGAAGTCGCGGACAGCTTCTTGGACGCCTTCGCGCGGATCCTCTGATCCTCGATGCCCTGGAGCAGGCGTGCTGCCCGGTCGGCATCGTCGCCGGCCACGGCCACGGCGACCTTGGCCAGAATCTTCTCCGTGAAGTAGACGTCCTTCGCCGGGAGGCTCCGGGCCATGCGCTCGGCGCGGTCCGGGTCCACCGCCGCCATCGCCCTGGCGACGACACTCAGCGCCTGGGCGTCGTCGGACCGCCCGGGCACGTTGCCGAGTTGCCGGACGATCTCCTCGGCCCGCGCGGGATCGAGCGGCGCGAGCCCTTCGGCGGCGACGTACAGGGCCTTGCGGCGGGTCTTCCGGCCGGCGATCACGTTGATCCCGCGGGCCGTGGCCTCGGCGCGCATGGCGTGCGACAGCGCCCAGGAACGGTCGAGAGGCGCGCATTCCCTGGCGGCCGCGGCCATGACCCGCACCCGTGCCAGAGGGTCCGGGAGTCGGTGGGTCTGTTGCTCCACCTTCCGCATGAGCTTCTTGGCGTGGGTCCGGTCGATCATGTACACGGCCGCGGCGAGGGAGGAAAGCGTCCGCACCCGTTCCTCTCCACCGGAGATATGGCTCGTGACCTCCTCGGCCCGGGTGAGCAGGCGACGGGCTCGGGCCTCGGCACGCTCCCGGCCCTGTTCCCGCACACGCCGCACCCGCCGCTCCCGCTCGGCCCGTCGGGCCTCGGCTGCGGCCGGGTTCATCGCCGGCTCCTGTGCGCCGGGGCCGGGGGCGGAGGTGGGGCCGGTGCCGGCATCGGTATCGGTATCGGTGCCGGTCTCCGGGGCGCCTCCAGCACCGTTGTCGGAGGTGCCCTCCCCAGGCTTTCCGTCCCGTCCGGGGCCGATGACGAGGGTGACCTCGGGCGGCAGCCACGGCCCCTCGGCGTCGTCCAGCGCAGGAAGCCGTTCGAGGATCTCGGCCACGGTCGGCCGGGCGTCCGGAGCCTTCGCGAGACAGTCCACGACCAACGGACGCAAGCCGGCGGGCAGGCCGTCCGCGAGCTGGGGTTCCTCGTACACGGCACGGTAGTTGACCGCGTGCGCGGCGCCGTGGCCGAACGGGCTGACGCCCGATGCCGCGAACGCCAGGACCCCGCCGAGCGCGAACACGTCCGCCTCGGGCCCCGCCTGGTTGCCGACCACATGCTCCGGGGCCATGAAGCCCGGCGTACCGAACACCAGGCCGGTCCGGGTGAGCTGGGTGTCGTCGGCCGCCCGCGCGATCCCGAAGTCGATCAGCCGGGGCCCGTCCGGGGCGAGGAGGACGTTGGCGGGCTTGAGATCGCGGTGCACCATGTCGCAGGCGTGCACCGCCGCCAGCCCTTCCGCGAGGCCGGCTGCCAGCCGCCACAGCGCGGACGTGGGCAGCGGCCCATGGCGTCGTACCGCGTCCTGCAACGACGGGCCGTCGATGTACGCGGTGACCAGCCACGGCGGATCGGCCTGTGGATCGGCGTCGACGACCTGCGCCGTGTAGAAACCCCCCACCTGACGGGCGGCCTCCACCTCGCGGGCGAACCGGCGCCGGAACTCCGCATCCGTCGCCAGCTCGGGATGGACGACCTTGACGGCCACCAGCCGCCCTCCGCGCGAACGCCCGAGGAACACCTGCCCCATCCCGCCCGCACCCAGCCGCCTCAGCAACCGGTACGGCCCCACAGCCTGTCGATCACCAGCCCGCAGCCCCTCCACCACGCTCTTCCCCCTCCCGATCCGCCTTCACGGTATGCGGTCGGGAGGGCTCGTCACCACTGTCACCCGCACCCCTCTCCGCAGCCCCCACCCCGTCATCGCCCCGGCCTCGGACTCGACGACATGCCGCGCCCGCACCCTCGGCAGCCCGAGCCGCCCCGGTGCCATGGTGCGTACGGCGATGACGCGCAGACGCCGGTCGAGATAGGCGACGTCGATGGGCATGCGCATACGGAAGGTGTGGATGCTGTTGGCGGGGGAGAGGAGCAGCGCGCCGTCGAGCGAGTCCCGCCCCAACAGCCCTTTGGTGCGGGCGCGGTAGGAGGCGGCGATCTCCAGTGGCACCCGCACGTCCGGCCGCCCCTCGTCACCCGGCACGACCAACCCCCCACGCCCGTCCCGCCAGGCTGCCATCACCACCCCGCCTCTTTCACCTCTTCGGTCCCTGTCCCTTCCCCTATGGTCAGTTGCCGCGGAGGCGGGCCGCAAGGGCGGCCAGGGTCTGGGCGGTCTCGGTCAGGCTCTCCACGGCGGCGTCCAGGTCCGAGGCGAGGCGGGGCGCCGGGAGGGCGGCGGGCACGGAGGGAACCGGCGTACCCCGGTAGCCGATCGGGCCCTCGTTGTAGCGCTGGTAGTAGCCGGTGAACCCCTTGCCGGAGGGGGCCTCGATGAAGCGGACCCCGGTGAGCTGGGTCTCGGTCCCGCCGGAGTTGCGGGTGATGTCGAGGCGGTAGTGCCGGAAGGCGGGCACGCCGGCGCGGGGGCGCAGGAAGAACTCACGCGTCTCGAAGCGGTCGGTGAACCGCTCCCCGATGCGCACGTCCAGGGGCGTCCAGACGTCGCCGTCGTGGGAGCCGAGGAGGGTCCAGTCGCGGGGGTCGCGCTCGGCGAAGTCGTTCGCGGAGGTGAGGGTGTACGAGGTGATGGCGGCGGGACGGGCGAGGGTGAAGTCGAGCAGGGCGACGTCGTCGCCGGCCAGCCACTTGTCGCGGGAGTCCTCGATGAGGTTCTCCGCGATCTCGCCGGCCTCCTCGAACTCGTCGCTCGCCTCGACGTCGGTGGCCTCGACCTCGTTCGACAGGGTGTGCAGCACGGCCACGCCGGAGTTCCCGCGCTGGTCGCGCCAGGTCACCCGCTCCGCGGGGGCGGGGCCGCCGTCGTCCACCAGGAGCCGCAGTTCGTGGGAACGGTGCCAGTCGCCGCCCCAGCCCTCCTCGGTGCGGAAGCGGTGCAGGTGGTGCGAGCCGGAGACCGGGGCGTTCGGCATGCCCTCCGAGTACGGCCACCTGCCGGTGAGACGGCCCCGGTACTCGTACGCAGTACCGTCGGCGGCACGGTGGACGCCGTGGAAGTCCGACATGTTGGACTGGAAGCTGATGGCCGTCTCGGTACCGTCGTCACCCTTCCAGCTGAGCTGCGCGGGCAGCGAGTGCTCGTCCCGGTCGATGTGGAACAGCAGCCGGGGGGCCGCCTGCCAGGAGCGGGACGGGGAGGCGTGGGCGGAACGGCGTTCGGTCCGGTACGTGAAGACCGAGTCCCGGGCGGCCTCCGCCGTCCGCACGCGTTCGGAGCGGCCCCGCTGGGCGACGGGGTCCAGGGTGATCCGGTAGAGCCAGAACATGCTGCGGGCCTTGGCGGACGAGCGTATCTCCAGGGTGTTGGTACCGGCCTTGAGCAGGTGTCCGGGCACCGCGAAGACGTTGTCCTGCGGGAGGTCGCCGCCACCGGGCACGGTGAGGCCCTCGGCCAGTGCCTCGCCCTGGAGCAGGACGTCGACGGGCGCGTACCCGGGCTCGGGGCCGAGCTTGGAGACAAGAGCGGTGACGGTGAGTGTGGCCTGGGGGATGTCCTCCGGATCCTCCACCTCGAACTCCATGGTCACGGACCCACCCGCGCCGAGCGCCAGATGGGACCCGGCGAACCGACCGTCCTCGTGCCGGACGTCGGCGTTGGCCAGCCGGGCCGGGCTGACGGAGAAGTCCGCGTAGGTGGCTTCCATACTCATGGCAATAGCTCCTGATGGCTCGTCAATAATGTCTGGGGCAAGGCGGAATGACGACTCCAACCGCCACGACCGGCCCCACGGGCAGTGAACCTAGTGCCCCCCTGTGACAACGCCTCCGCTCGACGCCGAGGACCGGAGCATGGGCGGTGCCGGCTTGCGCAACGGTTCCGTCCCAAGGGAGGGGAGCGGCGAAGGGTTTGACCGGATACGCCCGGCAATTCGTCGCTGATCTCTCTGGTGCCGTTACGCATCGCTGGATAGCGTGGGTTCGCTCGAGAGAAGCCTCGCCCCACCGGGAGCCGAAACCGGAACCGCCGTCCGACGCACGGCAGCGCGATCGCTACGTCAAGGGCGAGCCCTACACGGACTTCACCAAGGACAAGGCCGGCGAGGGCCACTGGTGGGACTCGTATGCAACAGCCGGTCGTGAAGGCGATCCAGGTGCTGCCGACTGCGACGAGCCCATTTTCTGGGTGGATGAAAACAACGACCCGCCGGCCGACATCCCGCAGGCGGTCACCCCGGAGATTCTCACCCAGCTCGCCTATGCCGAGGTCCGTGTTCCCCCGACGGAAGTGGCTCTGGCGCCGGAGGGCACGACCAAGGCGAACCTTCCCACCCGGGCATGGCTGGACGCGGCACAGTTCAAGCCGGTCTCCGTCACCGTCTCGGTTCCGTTGCTGGGCATCGAGGCGACGACCACTGCCGAACCGGTGTCCGTGCGGATTGAACCAGGCACACCGGATGCCGAGGCCTATCCGGCATCCGGCATCCGGTGTCCGCGAGATCCGGAGCGGCCGGATCGGTGAGCCGTACGCCAAGGGCAAGGCAGACGAAACCCCGCCGTGCGGTGTGACGTATCTGCGCTCCTCGGGAGACGACTCGTACGAGCTCACGGCCACGGTCACCTGGAAGATCGAGCGGACCGGCACCGACGGTGCGGGCGGCGACCTTCCCGACGGCACCTTCGGCGCCACACGGGACGTCGTCGTCCAGGAGATCCAGGCCATCAACCGCTGAACCGTGCGCTCCCTCTATGGAGGGCCCTCTGCTCCGGATGCGCCACGAAATGCGGAACCTCTCGTTCCTTCCATGGGTGCAGGTGGATCGGGAGAGGGGTGCGCGTATGGCCGAGCCTCGGTTGGCTGTCGACGGGGACGAGCTCGGACGGTTCATGAAGTCGCTGCGCAAGTCGGCGAGCTCGCTCAGGGGCGTACGGCAGGCGCTCGCCGACGGGACTGTCACCGGACTCGGTACGGACGATCTCGACCGTGCCTGTGAGTACTTCCAGGACGACTGGAAGTACGGGGCCGAGGAGATCGGCAAGCAGACCGACGACCTCGCCGAGATCATCGGCAAGAGCAAGGACAGCTACCTCGAAGTCGACAAGGCGCTGGAAGCCGCGTTGAAGAAGGCTCGCAGCGGCAAGGGCGGCCGCACGTGACCGCCACCCACATCGACGACACCGGTGCGGCGCTCGATCCGAAGTCGAGGGCGGATCTCGGGACACCCCAAGGACTCAAGTCGGCGCCCCGTATCCCGTACCCCGACTATCCGCACTTGGGATTCAACCCCGTGCCGGGTGACACGGAGACCATCCGAGGACTGCACAAGAAGCTGAGCGGGTGCGCGAAGGTACTCGAGGACACCCATGAGCTGGTCACCAAACTGCTGGACGGCAGTTACTGGAAGGGTGACGCCGCCGTCGCCTTCCGCGAACAGCTCGACGACGGCCCGCTGCCGCTGAACCTGAAGAACGCCGCGCGGTCCATTCGTAAGGCGGCCAAGCAATTGAGCTGCTGGGAAAGTGAGTTGGACGACTTCCAGCGGCGCGCGAAGCGGCTGGAGAGCGACGCCGAAGCCGCGCAGACTGCGGTGGACCGGGCGAAGGGGCGTGCTGCCAAGGCGGAGGAGCACCCCGACCTGGAGGAGAAGAAGGGAAGCGGGGACAGCTCGGCGCAGCGGGCATTGAGCCGTGCCAACGCCGATGTCGAGGAGGCGCAGGCGGAGCTCGACAAGGTCATCGGCAAGGCGAAGAGGCTGGCCGAGGAGCATGAGCGCCAGGCCAAGCATCGCGCGACGAAGATCCGCGACGCGACGAAGAAGCTGGCGCCGCATGAGCCGGGAATGTTCGACAAGGCACTCGACTGGCTGACGGACAACCTGCCGGACATCCTCAGCTTCTTGGCAGGCATCGCAGGAGTCGTGGCGATTCTCTTTGCGGGGCCGTTGGGCCTTGCCATGGTTGCGGCGCTGATGATGACTGCATCCGGGTTGAGTGCCGTTGCGCTCGGCCTCCGGCTTTTTGCGAACCCCGAGACCTTGGAATCCCTGAAGGACGGTTTCATCAAAGGTGAACTTGATTCTGATTTCTGGAGCAACCTGGTATCGGTAGGAGCAGACGCGGCTGGGGCAGTTCCCGGCCTCGGAGCGGCCGCCGCAGGAGCTAAGAGCGCGATGAACGCCATTCGGGCCGGGGGAGGGGGGATGCCAGCCATGCGTAAAGTCGCACTTTTCGGTACGAAGATCATGGACAACATGGAGGTCATTGCTCGGTTGGACAACCCGCTGGTGGGGCGGGCCGTCCGAGGTCTCAGTAATCCCGCTGCCGCGGCGAACGCAGTGGCAGTGACTTCAGGGCTGATCGGCGTAGGAACGGCTGGATTTGGGCTCTACAGCAAGGTCGTGGACGCAGACGACGACGGCATCAAGGATGGCAGCGTCGCAGGTATCGACGGCACACGAGTGATTTTGGACAACGGAGGCATCTTCGGCGTCGTCCGCCATGCTTTCTGACGTCAATGCAAGGGAAAGGGGCAACGTGAAGCCGGTGGAGTGTCACGTGGCTTGGGATCATCCGCCTACCCGTCGGTCCTACATGGGGCACATGCTGATGAATGTTGTCGGGCTACTGGGGTGGGCTGCCACCTGGCTCGGCCTGCTCTATGTGTTGATTGCCTACCTCTCTCCCAGCTTCTCCTTCCTCTTCGCGCTTCCGCTCTGCTATTGCTTCTATCGAGCGGTAGTGCAGCTGCGCTATTTTTCCCCGGCTCTGCAGATGCGCCGCATCCTGCGAACGTACCCCTGGCGGATTATCCGAGGGGTTCCACACGGGCTGGCCGACCATGCGGAAGTTTCCCACAAGCACTATGGGTGGTTTGAATTCTCCAACCCCGCCCACCCTGAATGCCGATTGCCGCTCGTCTTCTCTCGGCATCACCGTACGGAGTGGTGGCACCGAAGAATGGCTCCTCGCGCCAAGCCCATGCTGAAGGCGGAGATTGAGATGATCTGGTTCGCTGGTGATCCTCGGTTTGTCGGACTCATCGCTGCATCAGGACGGGACGGCATAACCCCCTGTCGGTTGCACATTCTTGAACAGCGGATGGCGTCGCAAGATAGTGAAAGATTCAGGGAATGGGGTGCCACTGCGGAGGATGTAGAGCGTGGTCGACGCGCTGGAATCTCTTCTCACCCCTGACCGCGTAGGGAATCGCTAGTGACCAACCCGACAATCATCCTCCACGAATCGTTCACCGACCCCCATGCTGCGCTTTGGTTTCTGGAACCTGCCGGCTTCACGGCGTTGCCCCTCGACGCTTTGCTTCCTGCCCCTGGATCTCAGGCGGCGGACGTCCTGCGGAAGGTAGCTGCTCCGCTCCTGAACACGTCCACGGGTGAGTTGGCACGTCAGCAACTCATCGCCCAGTTCGCCGCGGCGCAGCAACTCCTCTCCGCTCTCCGTGAAGCAGGCACCGTGCACTGTTCCGTTGGGCTGCATCGGGATGATGTGGGTGGGGCGGAGGGGCATGGGGCTGGGGCGGAGGGGCATGGGGCTGGGGGCGGGGGGCCGCTGTTTTCGTTGTTCACGGTTTCCTGGCGGGAGTTCGCGCCTGCACCCCGGGGCGTCACTGCCGCCCGTGCCGTGACGGCCGGTGGCGGGCATCGGTGTGTCGAGTTTGCCGAGTTGGCCGCTGGCCCCGCCACCTTCAGCGAGTCGACAGCCACCCCCGGCAGCGAGAGCGGGCTGCCGCAGCGGCCGCTGCTTCAGGTGCACGCCCACCTTCCCCATCCGGACTGCCGACGGCTCGCTGTCCTCACGCTCACCACCACGGCTCCGGCGCGGCGCGAGGAGTACCGGACGATTCTGCGGGCGATCACCGAAAGCGTCAGCTTCGAGAGCCCCGGGTAGGTACTCCGCCATGACCACACTTGGTGCCGTGTTCCGGCCGCAGCTTGCTCCCGAGCGTCTTCGTACCGTTGCCCGCAGTGCGGAGGATGCCGGGCTGGACGAGCTGTGGCTGTGGGAGGACTGTTTCCGGGAGGGCGGGATCTCCACGGCCGCCGCCGCGCTGGCCTGGACGGAGCGGGTACGGATCGGGGTCGGGCTGCTCCCCGTGCCGTTGCGGAACGTTGCCATCACGGCCATGGAGGCCGCCACCCTGCACCGGATGTTCCCCGGCCGGGCCGTCCTCGGTGTCGGACACGGGGTGCAGGACTGGATGGGGCAGGTCGGGGCCCGGGTCGAGTCGCCGGTGACGCTGTTGCGGGAGCATCTCGTCGCGCTGCGTGCCCTGCTGCGCGGGGAGCGGCTCACCGTCGACGGGCGGTACGTCACACTCGACGACGTCGCCCTCGACTGGCCGCCCGAGGGCGAGGTCGAGGTGCTCGCCGGAGCCACCGGGCCGCGTACCCTGCGGCTCACCGGCGAGGTCGCCGACGGCACCGTTCTCACGGCGTCCACCTCACCCGAGGGCGTCCTGCGCGCCCGGAGTCTCATCGACGAGGGGCGTGCGGCGGCCGGGCGTGACGCCGCGGCGCACACGGTCGTCGTCTATCTCCTCACGGCCACCGGGCCTGGCGCCGACGAGCGGCTCCGCGCCGAGTTGATCGCCGAGGGCGTCGGCTCCGAGCCCGGTCTCGGAGTGGCCGGGGACGCCGCTGCCGTCGCCGACGCGGTCCAGCGGCTGGCCGACGCCGGGGCCGACTCCGTGATCCTCCAGCCGACGGGGGACGAGCCGGACCCGGAGGGGTTCGTGCGGTTCGCCGCGGAGGAAGTGGCCCGGCGGGTGGGGGCGGCCGTGTCGTAAGCCGTCGGCGGGGAGGCCGGACGGCCCCGGGAAAAACCGTGAGCGGATTCCGTGGCGTTCTGTGAGGATCGCGGGATGTCCTACGGACGTCGCTCGGACCAGTCCTCTACCTCATCTTCCTCCTCTTCCTCCTTGCGCTCCTTGTCCTTCGACGAGCTGCTTGCCGAAGGTGCCGCCGTTCCCACCGAGGGGTGGGACTTCTCCTGGTTCGACGGGCGGGCCACCGAGGCCCGTCCCTCCTGGGGGTACGCGCGTGCACTGGCTGCGCGGTTGGGAGGGGAGCCGGGTGCGGCAGCCGGGGCGGTGCTTGATGTGCAGACGGGGGGAGGGGAGGTACTGGGCCTCGCCCTCGACGAGGCCCGACGCGTCGTCCCCGACAGCCGCCGGCCCGCGCTCGTCGTCGCCACCGAAGGCTGGGCGCCCAACGTCGTCAAAGCCGCCGGGCTGCTCCGGGCGCGGGGTGGCTTCGTCGTCGCCGTCTCCGAGGGTGCGTCCGTCCGTACGGGGTTCCCCTTCGCCGACGGGGTCTTCGATCTCGTCGTCAGCCGGCATCCCGTCACAGTCCACTGGCGTGAGATCGCGCGCGTGCTGCGGCCCGGTGGCAGTTACTTCGCCCAGCACGTCGGGCCCAGCAGCGTCTACGAACTCGTCGAGCACTTCCTCGGACCACAGCCGGACGAGCAGCGCAACGCCCGCCATCCCGAACGCGAACGCCGGGAGGCCGAGGCTGCCGGGCTGGAGATCGTCGACCTGCGGGCCGAGCGCCTGCGCATGGAGTTCTACGACATCGCCGCCGTCGTGCACTTCCTGCGCAAGGTGATCTGGATGGTTCCGGATTTCACCGTCGAGGCGTATCTGCCCCAGTTGCGTGCCCTGCACGAACGGATCCTGGCCGAGGGTGCGTTCGTCGCCCACAGCAGCCGTCACCTCTTCGACGTACGCAAGCCCTGAGACCCACCGGGGCCCGCCGGGCCGGCTTACGCGTGCGGTCCTTCCGCAGTGCGGCCCGTACGTCCCGTGCGTCCTGTACATCTCATACGTCCCGCCCGTCCGTGTCGCGCCCGACCCGCGCAGGGGAGGGGGCCGGGTGATGCTCCGAGGTCGCCCCGCCGTCGACTCGTCGGCGGGTCAAGCGGGCGTTTCTCGCGGGGTCACCCGTCGGGGGGACGGCCGGAAGAGTGGTCGTGGTGGGGTTCCGCTGAGGGTGTGTCGCGTCACGCCGGGCGGGATGACCCGCTATCGCCAGGTTCCTCCGGGAGGAAAAGTCGCATTTCGGCCATCGAGGCGCCCGGAGTGTGTACTTCCGTGACTACCGAGACGTCGCGGGGTGATTCCGGAGAGTAGTTGTGGCACGCCGATGCATGCAGCATCACTCACGAAGGGTTATGGTGGAAACCCCCCCTCGGGCCGGTCCGTATCCCCCCCACGGACCGGCCCGTTTTTCTTTGCCCGCGCCCGGCGGTCCGGCTGCGGGCCACCCGCCCCCGCTGGGACCCCCGGCGCCGAGACCCCGGCGTGGAGGCTCTCCGCCTCCGCAGGGGTAGGCTTCGCCTCCGGGGGCTGCCATAGGGAGACAGAGTCCGCCCGCGGCCGAGTACCGGGCCGCATGCCGCGGACCGCGGCGGGTGCCGCCCCTGTCCGATCCGTACGGAGGGGCTGACGATCACGTGAACCTGCGTGACAAGCTGCGCGGCCTGCTGGTCAGGCTGTACGCGCGCCGGGTGGAAGGCCACCTGGACCACGATCAGGTGCCGAAGCACATCGGCGTCATCATGGATGGCAACCGCCGGTGGGCGAAGGCCTCGGGTTCCAGCACCGTCCACGGCCACCGGGCCGGCGCGGACAAGATCGGTGAGTTCCTCGGCTGGTGCACCGAGACGGACGTCGAGGTCGTCACCCTCTGGCTGCTGTCGACGGACAACTTCGACCGGCCCGAGGAAGAACTCGTCCCGCTGCTCGGCATCATCGAGGATGTCGTCCGCAGCCTCGCGGCCGACGGCCGCTGGCGGGTGCACCATGTCGGCAACCCCGACCTGCTGCCGGCCGGGATGCAGACCAGCCTCAAGGAGGCCGAGGCGGCCACCGCGCAGGTCGACGGAATAGTGGTCAACGTCGCCATCGGTTACGGCGGCCGCCAGGAGATCGCCGACGCGGTGCGTTCCATGGTTCTCGACGCCCACGAGAAGGGCACCTCGATGGAGGCGCTCGCCGAGGCCGTCGACGTCGACATGATCGGACGTCATCTCTACACCCGGGCCCAGCCCGACCCGGACCTCGTCATCCGTACGAGTGGCGAGCAGCGGTTGTCCGGATTCATGCTGTGGCAGACCGCCCATTCGGAGTACTACTTCTGCGAGGTCTTCTGGCCGGCCTTCCGCAAGGTCGACTTCCTGCGCGCGCTGCGCGACTACGCGGCCCGCCACCGGCGTTTCGGCGGCTGAGGAGCCTGTCCCCGCCGTCCCGTCACCACTCCACCCCGGGACGGCGAACGCTTCGGGGCACCGGACGTAACGGGGAGTTCATCGGGGCGCCGCCCGGCGATCGGGCATGACGGTGATGGTTCGAGGGCATAAGTCAGACAGGTCGACACCCGAACCACGGGTGTCGGATCTCAGCGGGCGGCCCGGGGCCGTCCGCCCGGGAGGCCCTTTGCACCAGCCCGCCCGTGCGGTCACGGCACGGACGAAGCAGCGGAGGGCCGGTTCTCGGCCCGTGCATCGGCGCCGTCGACCGGTCCAGCTCCGCTCCGTCGCTCCCCGACCTCTTCCGAGGGGGTACGTCCTTCCGTGGTGACCAGCACAAAGCGCCACAAGCCCGACCGGCGCACCTATGTCATCGACACCAGCGTCCTGCTGGCCGATCCCAACGCCCTGAGCCGCTTCGACGAGCACGAGGTCGTGCTTCCCGTCGTCGTGGTGACGGAATTGGAGGCCAAGCGGCACCATCCCGAACTCGGCTACTTCGCCCGGCAGGCCCTGCGCCTGCTCGACGACTTCCGGGTGCGGTACGGCCGCCTCGATGCTCCCCTCCCGATCGGGGACCTCGGCGGAACCCTGCGTGTCGAGCTCAACCACTCGGACCCCAGCCTGCTGCCCAGCGGCTACCGGCTGGGGGACAACGACACCCGCATCCTCGCGGTCGCCCGCAATCTGCAGGCCGAGGGGTTCGACGTCACCGTCGTGTCGAAGGACCTCCCGCTCAGGATCAAGGCGTCCTCCGTGGGACTCCTCGCCGAGGAGTACCGCGCCGAGCTCGCCGTCACGGACGCCTCCGGCTGGACCGGAATGTCCGAACTGACCCTGCCCGGCGAGCAGGTGGACGTCCTCTTCGAGGAGGGCCATGTCTACGTGCCCGAGGCGGCCGACCTGCCCGTGCACACGGGGCTGACCATCCAGTCGGAGCGCGGCAAGGCCCTCGGCCGGGTCACCTCCGAGGGCAACGTCCGACTGGTGCGCGGTGACCGGGAGGCGTTCGGCATCAAGGGCCGCAGCGCCGAGCAGCGGATCGCGCTCGACCTGCTGCTCGACCCCGACGTGGGAATCCTGTCCCTCGGCGGCCGGGCCGGCACCGGCAAGTCGGCGCTGGCGCTGTGCGCGGGTCTGGAGGCGGTGCTCGAGCGCCGTCAGCACCAGAAGGTGATGGTCTTCCGCCCGTTGTACGCGGTGGGCGGACAGGAGCTCGGCTATCTTCCCGGCAGCGAGGCCGAGAAGATGAGCCCCTGGGCGCAGGCCGTCTTCGACACGCTGTCGGCGGTCACCAGCCGCGAGGTCATCGAGGAGGTCACCGCGCGCGGGATGCTGGAGGTCCTGCCGCTCACGCACATCCGGGGCCGCTCGCTGCACGACGCGTTCGTGATCGTGGACGAGGCCCAGTCGCTGGAGCGGAACGTACTGCTGACCGTGCTGTCCCGGATCGGCGCCAATTCGCGGGTCGTCCTGACCCACGACGTCGCCCAGCGGGACAACCTCAGGGTGGGCCGGTACGACGGTGTGGTCGCCGTCGTCGAGAAACTGAAGGGCCATCCGCTCTTCGCCCACGTGACCCTGAACCGGTCCGAGAGGTCCCAGATCGCCGCGCTTGTGACCGAAATGCTGGAGGACGGGCATGTCTGAGCGGTCTGGGGAGTCCGGGCGGTCCGGGTGATCCGAACCGTCTGCCCCGTCTGATGAGTTGACGCCGTCCGGAAAGGCGAAGAGCCTAGCCGGGCGGCGTCGGCGTGCGTGCGGCTTTCCGCCAATCGCCTGGGACAAACGGGATGTGAGCTTTCACACCCATGAGGGAATTGCCTCCCGGCTCCGTATTACGGCAGAGTCTCATTCCTGTCAGGCCCCGCATACGACACAGCCTTGCCCCCAGCGGTAGGGCGCCACATGAGCACCAGCATCAACTCCATAGCGTCGTCGTATGCCGCCCGAGCACCATGCGGCGCTCCCGTTCGGGAGTTGCCCACCGGGTCCGTGCCTCCCGTGACCCGAGTTGGGGAGGCCAGTGTCAGGGGCACGATTGCGTCCGCGAGGGTCACCGAAGCGGTCGACGCTGGAAGGAAACCGTGTGAGCCGGATTTCGGTCCGGGGATTCGCAGTGGCTTCGGCCACCGCGGTCACCGCTGTCGGAAGTGTCGTCGGAGTCGCGTCGGGCAGTGTGGCGCAGACCAATAATGACGCCGAGGCGACGGCGGCCGGCACCACGCTGCTCGCGGACATCCCCGTGGGCCAGCAGGTCGAGGTGCAGACCGCGTCCCTGACGCAGCAGGCCGAAACCATGGCCATCGCCGCGGACACGAGCGCCAAGAAGGACGCGGAGGAAGCGGCCCGCAAGGCAGCCGCCGAGACCGCGATCGCCAAGAAGCAGGAGGCCGCCGAGAAGGCGGCCAAGGCGGAGAAGGAAGCCAAGGAGCGCGCGGAGGCCGAGAAGGCCGCCAGCCGCTCCAAGACGGCCTCCGCGTCCGCCGCCGACTTCGCGGTCCAGAGCTCGTACAGCGTCGCCGAGGTCCAGGCGATGGCCCGGCAGATGATTCCGGCCGCCCAGTTCCAGTGCTTCAGCAACATCGTGGACCACGAGTCCACCTGGAACTACAAGGCCGTCAACCCCTCCTCCGGTGCCTACGGTCTCGTCCAGGCGCTGCCGGGAACCAAGATGGCCTCCGCCGGTGCCGACTGGCAGACCAACCCGGCCACCCAGATCAAGTGGGGCCTCAACTACATGAACGACCGCTACGGCAGCCCCTGCGGCGCGTGGTCGTTCTGGCAGGCCAACAACTGGTACTAGAGCCCCG
This sequence comes from Streptomyces sp. NPDC058632, assembly GCF_042717095.1. Lineage (NCBI taxonomy): Bacteria > Bacillati > Actinomycetota > Actinomycetes > Kitasatosporales > Streptomycetaceae > Streptomyces > Streptomyces sp. NPDC058632. The sequence goes on from NZ_JBHXQZ010000049.1 coordinate 50,061, forward strand.
CTCGGTACCAGCCCCGCTCAACCCCGGCAGAGCCCCCACCGTAGGACGGTGCGGGGCTTTCGCCATGTACGGTCTGATCGACGCTCCCGGGGGAAGCAGGGGAGTGATGAGGAGAACCGGGGGAAAAGGACGCATCATGTCGCACGTGCCAGGATGGCTCGGCCGGATCGGAGCCGGACTGACCGAGGTGAGCAGGCGGTTGGAGGAACGCCGCGCCGAGATGGAACGGGAGAACCGGGCGCGCCCCGAGCCCGACGCCACGCCCGACTCGGCCGCATCCCTCCAGGTGCCCGCCACCCCCGCGGCCTTCACCACCTCCGCCGAACCCGCCGAACCCGCCGAACAGGCCGACCGGGTGCCCGTGACACCGGGCGACCACGGCCCCGCGGCGGCTCCCACCCTCGTCCTTCCCTCCCGTCCCGATCCCGCGCATGCCGTGCCCTGGGGCGTGCGGGTCGCCGCCGAGGCCGGCTGGCGCCTGCTGGTGCTCGCGGGGACGGTCTGGGTGCTCATGCGGGTCATCGGTGCCGTCCAGCTCGTGGTGCTGGCCTTCGCCGCCGCGCTGCTGATCACGGCGCTGCTCCAGCCGACGGTGGCCCGGCTGCGGAAGATCGGGCTGCCGCGCGGACCGGCCACGGCGCTGACCGCGCTGTTCGGGTTCGTCGTCATCGGCCTCATAGGGTGGTTCGTGACCTGGCAGGTCATGGAGAACATCGACACCCTCTCCGACCAGATCCAGGACGGCATCGACGAGCTGCGCAACTGGCTGCTCAACAGCCCCTTCCACGTCACCGACCACCAGATCAACGAGATCGCCAAGAACCTGCGTGAGGCGGTCGGCGCCAACACCGAGCAGATCACCTCGGCGGGTCTGGAGGGCGTGACGGTCGTCGTCGAGGCGCTCACCGGCATCCTGCTCGCGGTCTTCTCGACCCTGTTCCTGCTCTACGACGGCAAGCGCATCTGGGGGTGGACGCTGAAGCTGGTGCCCGCCGCCGCCCGTCCGGGGGTCGCCGGCGCGGGACCGGCCGCGTGGCGGACGCTGACGGCGTATGTGCGCGGCACGGTGATAGTGGCACTGATCGACGCGATCTTCATCGGCCTCGGCATCTACTTCCTGGACGTGCCGATGGCGGTGCCGCTCGCCGTCTTCATCTTCCTGTTCGCCTTCATCCCGCTCGTCGGCGCGGTGATCTCGGGCGCGCTGGCGGTCGTCGTCGGCCTGGTCACACAGGGCGTGTTCACGGCCGTCATGACGCTGGTGGTGGTCCTGGCGGTGCAACAGATCGAGGGCCACATCCTCCAGCCGTTCATTCTCGGCCGCGCGGTCCGCGTCCATCCGCTCGCGGTGGTGCTGGCGGTCGCCACCGGAGGCGTGGTGGCGGGGATCGGCGGTGCGGTGGTCGCCGTACCGCTGGTCGCGGTGACCAACACCGTCGTGGTCTACCTCCGCGCGTACGCCCAGGAGCCGGCCGCGCATTTCGCCCCGAAGCCCCGGGGCGCCACGGTGGCGTCGGCGGCCATGAGCCACCCCGTGCCGCCGGCCCCGCCGGAGTCACCCGCCGGGCCGAAGCCGCCGGAGGACGGCAGGGGCACGCGAGCGGAGGACGAACGGGAGTAGGCAGCCGCTCCGCCCTCGGCTCCCGGTGGGGCCGATGCGCGCGGAGTCACTCCCCGAAGTCCCCGAGGCCCTCGATGTCCGCGAGGGCCGCCTCCGCGTCCAGGATGGTGGCGACGGCCTGGATCACCGAAGCGATCTTGAAGGCCTCCTGGACGACCTCGCGTTCGACGCCCGCCCTGCGCAGGACCGACTCGTGCGCGTCGAGGCACAGTCCGCAGCCGTTGACCGCGGAGACCGCGAACGCCCAGAACTCGAAGTCGACCCGGTCGACGCCCGGGTTGCCGAGGACGTTCATCCGCAGGCCCGCGCGCAGGTCGCCGTACTCCTTGTCCGACAGCAGGTGGCGGGTCCGGAAGAAGACGTTGTTGAGGGCCATCACCGAAGCGGTGGTCTTCGCCGCCCGGTACGCCTCGGGCGACAGGACCGCCTTCGCCTCCGGCGCCAGCTCGCGCAGCACGACGGCCGAGCGCGAGGCGATCGCCGTCGACAGCACCGTCCCCCACAGCCGCTGGACCGGCAGGTCCGAGGCGCCGATGGCCGAGTCCAGGTTGAGCTTCAGGTCCCGGGCGTAATCGGGGAGGCGGGACTTGAGGGACTCGACGGACTCGAACGACATGGGGCACGCTCCTGGTAGCCGGGTGGGCCGGACGCGGTCCATGCTGCCAGCGGCGGCGGCGGCGGCCGGTCCCGGGCACCCCGTGCCGCCCGGGACCGGCCGCCACGTCCCCGCTCACTCCGTGCGCAGGCCGTCCGGCCGCATCATGCGCAGGAGGGGCGGCAGGCTCAGCAGCGTCACCACCAGGACGACGGCCGCACCGAAGCCGGTCATCCGCAACAGGCTCGCCCAGTCCACCCGTACCGGTGTCGACGTCATCCGCAGCAGGACGGCGCCCAGCGTGACACCCACCGCCGAGGCCAGCAGCAGCCCCAGACCGATCGGCACGGCCGTCTGCCACAGCACGGACAGGCTCAGTGTGCGCTTCCGGGTGCCGAAGGCGACCAGGGCCGACAGCAGCTTGCGGCGTTCGCGCAGCTGTTCCAGCTGGGAGACCAGCAGACTCGCCCCGATCAAGGCCAGGACACAGGCCGCGCCGACGAACAGGCCGGTGCGGATCGAGTCGTAGGTCTCGGAGCGCTCGGTGGCGCTCCACCTGACCGCGTCCGTCAGCGGATGGATCGCGGCGGCCGTGTTCCGCACGTGCTCCATGGCGTACGGCACCGAGTCGTCGATCCCGAGGTAGAGCTGACCGGAGAGCGTGTCGGTCATCCCCGCCGTCACCGCGCCCGGCGTCAGCAGGAAGCCGCCGCGCTCATTGTCCACCGGGTCCGGAATCGACCGGGCCTGCTCGACTTCCGCGGGAACCGTCCAGGTGACGCTCTCGCCGTAGCCGGAGGGGGCCGAGAGAGCGGGCACCTCGAGGTAGAGGTCCCGGCCCGGCCTGTTCAGCGTCGGGGTGCCGGTGTCGTACTCGGCGCCGGACACCGCGAACACGTCGCCGTCCCGGCACGACGGGAGCTTCGCCACCGTGCGCAGGGTCGCGCAGTCGGCGACGGTCAGCGCGGCGGTACTCTCCGGTTCCTGCTGCCAGGGCTTGTCGGCGAGGTAGCCGTAGGACAGTGCGTAGACCTTGTTCACCCCCTTGGTGCCCGCCAGCCTCTCGGCGGCGGGGGCGAGTTCCTGGCCGTCCGGCAACCCCACCTGCGCCTGGGCCAGCGACACGTCGAACCCGGTGTCCTCGGTGTAGTCGCCCTCGACGCCGGCGAACAGCATCTGGAGCGCGATCGCGCCGGCCACCGCCACCGCGATCCCGTTGACCATCCGGGCCGCCGCGCCGCTGCTGAGCTGAAGCCGGCGCACCGCCAGCTGCCACGACAGGCTGCCCCTGCCGAGCCGGGAGACGACCGTCTCCACGATCCACGGCAGCAGCGCGGTGATCCCGATGAGCAGCAGCAGAACACCGCCGGCGACCATGTACTCGTTGAATTCCCCGTTCTCGCGGCCCTGTCCGACCATCGGGTAGAGCATCGCGATGCCGGCCAGCGGCAGCAGCAGCCGCCACCACAGCCGCCGCCGGGGCGGACGCACCGTACGGACCACGCCCAGCGGCTCGATGACGACCCCGCGCAGCGCGAGCAGCGTCACCAGCACCGCGGCCGCCGGGACCACCACCGCGACCAGCAGGGCCAGCAGCGGCGACGGGTTCAGGAAGCTCGGGAACACGCTGACGCCGAACACCTCGACGGAGGCGGCGACCTGGCGGCCGATCAGGAAGAATCCGGTGCCGAGGACCAGCCCGAGCAGCGCTCCGGCGAGTGCCTCGCCCCCCGCGATGCGCCGGGTGGTCGCCGCGTCGGAACCGACCAGCCGCAGCGCCGCCAGCCGGCGGTCACGCCGCTCGCCGCCGAACCGTACGGCCGTGGCGATGAACACGGCGACCGGCGTCAGCAGCACCACGAAGACGACCAGGATCAGCAGCATGAGCACCGGGTCGTTCTCTTCTTCGGAAACCTGCCCGGGAGGTGAGCCGAAGCTGTCCAGGCGCACCGCCGACGTGCCGCCGAGCCGGTCCGCGAGCCCCACGGCGCCCGCGTAGTAGGCGAGCTCCTGCGAGCCGATGAGCCCCTGCTCGCCGATCGTCCCCACGACGTCGTACGGCAGCCGCTCGCGCAGCAGCCCGGTGCCGTCCGACGCGAGGAGCTCCTTCAGAGCGGGGGAGACCACCATCTCACCGGACGCCGGGAACTCGCTCAGGCCCGGCGGCAGCGGGGCCTCGGGGCCTTCCGGCTCCATGATCCGGCCCCGGATGCCCTCGCCCCGGAACTCTGTGTCGGTACGCGCGGTGATCAGCGTGTCGTCGGCCTTCGGGATGACCTCCGTGACGAAGGGCCAGTCCAGGCGCGCCTCCTCCCGCCGGTCCCGCTCCGTCAGCACACCGGGCAGCGCGGCGCAGAGCAGCAGCAGCGCCACGCCGAGACCGACACCGACGCCGGTGAGCAGCGCCCTGACCCATCCCTCGCGCCCGCCGGCCAGGGCGAACCGGAGACCCATGCCCAGGTCCCGGACCACCCTCCGCGCCTTCGACTCCCCACGGACGGCGGGGGCGGAGGGAGCCGCGGGGGCGGTGCGGGCGCGCTCCTTGGTCCCGCTCATACGGCGTGCTCCATGTCCCGGGACTTCCCGTCGCGTACGACGATCTCGCGGTCGGAGTACGCGGCCACCCGCGCCTCGTGCGTGACCAGGACGACGGCGGCGTTGGTGGACCGGGCGGCGTCGGTGAGCAGTTCCATCACGCGCTCGCCGTTGAGCGAGTCCAGGGCACCGGTCGGCTCGTCGGCGAACAGCACCCGCGGGCCGGTGACCAGCGACCGGGCCACGGCGACCCGCTGCCCCTGGCCGCCGGAGACCTCGCCGGGCCGCTTCGCGCGGACGTCGTCGACCTCCAGCCGCTCGAGCCAGGTCAGGGCGGCCCGCTCGGCCTCCTTGCGGGGCATGCCGTTCAGCCGCATCGGCAGTGCGACGTTCTCCACGCAGGTCAGCTCCGGCACGAGCTGCCCGAACTGGAACACGAAGCCGAACTCCGAGCGCCTGAGCCTGGAGCGCTCGGAGTCGTTCATCGCGGTCAGTTCGCGCCCGTCGTACGTGATCGAGCCGGAGTCGGGCGTGACGATCCCGGCGAGGCAGTGCAGCAGGGTCGACTTGCCCGACCCGGAGGGGCCCATCACGGCGACGACCTCGCCGGGGTGGATGGAGAACGCGGCGCCGTCGAGCGCGGGGGTGGGCCCGTACGCCTTGCGCAGGTCCTGGGCGACGAGCAGGGATCCGGCGGGGATCGTCATCGGGAGACCGCCTCACGGAGTTTGTCGAGGCGCGCGGCGGTGAGCTCAAGCCAGCGCAGGTCGGCCTCGAGGTGGAACAGGGCGTGGTCGCAGATGAGCTGGTCGGCCAGGTCGCCCTGGCGCTTGCGCTCGGTGAGGGCGCGCATGCCGCGCAGGTGCTCGGAGCGCTGGGTGTCGAGGATGTCGGCGGCGTCGCGGCTGGTGAGCAGTGCGAGGACGACCTTGGTGTAGAGCGTCGACTGGAGGTACGGCTCCGGCTTCTCCGGCGTGGCGAGCCAGCGGGCGACGTCGGTGACGCCGGCCTCGGTGATCGCGTACCGCTTGCGCTCGGGGCCGTCGCCGGCCTCGATGCCGTCGACTTCGACGAGTCCGTTCTTCAGCAGGCGGGACATCGTCGAGTAGACCTGGCCGTAGTGCAGGGGCCGGTCGTGACCGAACTTCGCGTCGAAGGCCCGCTTCAGGTCGTAACCATGGCGCGGGCCGGACTCCAGGAGTCCGAGGAGTGTGTGACCGATGGACATGGCGAGCACTCTACACAGTGTGTATACGCACCGTGTATACGCCGAGTGTGTAGACCGAGGAGCAGGGGTGTCGACGCCCAGGTGGGGGCCGGTTGTCACGGTTCTGCAACCGGGGCGGGGGCTCGGGCCGAGGGGTGTCGAGGACCCGGAGGTACCGGATGGCGGCGCCGGGAGGGCGGGGCTGGGCGAGGGGGCCGGGGGAGCGCCGGAGGAGGTGAGAGCTGGGGGCTGGGGGAGAGGGAGGGCCGGAGGAGGCGAGGAGCGGGCCGGGGGGAACGCCGGAGTCCGGGGCGAGTGGCGCCCGGGAGGTTCGGGTCGGCGGAACCTGGCCGTGTCGCCGGGCGGTGGTGGTGCGGTTGCGGCTGCCCGGGAGGCGTGGCAGGGGAGCCTGAGGGCTCGGAGAGGGGGGCCGGAGGGGATCGTCGGTGCCCGGGGGTGAATCACCCGGCCCGGAAGGTTCGGGTCAGCGGGGCTGGGAGGGGTCCTCGGGCGGCTGCTGTGCGGACTGCTGCCCGGACGACGGCTGCGGGGGTGCGGACGGGGGCTGTACGGGCGGGCGCCCCCGGCGGGGCAGGGGGCCTGCCTCGCCGGGCAGCCGGCCCGACTCCGCGAGGGCCCGCCGCAGCAGGAACTCGATCTGCGCGTTCGCCGAGCGCAGCTCGTCGTTCGCCCACCGCGCGAGTGCCTCGTACACCAGCGGGTCCAGCCGCAGCAGCACCTGTTTGCGCTGCTGCTGCGGCCTGCGCCGAGGGGCCTGGCCCTCGGGGGAGTCGGAGGGGGCGGTCACTGGTAGAGGGTCCCGGTGTTGAGGACCGGCTGGGCGGCGCGGTCACCGCACAGGACCACCATCAGGTTGGACACCATCGCGGCCTTGCGCTCGGAGTCCAGCTCGACGATGTCCTGCTCGGCGATCCGGGCCAGTGCCGTCTCGACCATGCCCACGGCGCCCTCCACGATCAGCTGCCGGGCGGCGACGACCGCGCCCGCCTGCTGCCGCTGGAGCATCGCCGAGGCGATCTCGGGGGCGTAGGCGAGGTGGGTGAAGCGGGACTCGATGATCTCGACGCCGGCCGCTTCCACACGTGCGCGCAGTTCGACCGCGAGCTTCTCGGTGATCTCCTCGGCGTTGCCGCGCAGCGAGAGGCCGCCCTCCTCGTGGGCGTCGTACGGGTACTCGATGGCGATGTGCCGGACGGCGGCCTCGGTCTGGGTGGAGACGAACTCGACGTAGTCGTCCACCTCGAAGGTGGCCTGCGCGGTGTCCGCCACCCGCCACACCACGACCGAGGCCAGCTCGATCGGGTTGCCGTAGGCGTCGTTCACCTTGAGGACCGCGGTCTCGTGGTTGCGCACCCGGGTCGAGATCTTGAGACGCGAGGTGAAGGGGTTCACCCAGCGCAGGCCGTCCTGACGGATCGTGCCCTGGTAGCGCCCGAAGAGCTGGACCACGCGGGCCTCGCCCGGCGCCACCATGTTCAGCCCGCACATGGCGAGGAACGCGGCGAGGGCGATCAGGATGCCGAAGATGATCAGCAGGGCCTTTCCGGCGACCGCGGTGACCGCCGTGGCGCTGATGGTCATCCCGACGCCGAGCAGCAGTCCGGCCAGGCCGAGCGTCAGGGCGAGCCCGCCGCCGATGCTGTGCGCCGTCGTCTCCCGCACGCGCGGGGCCGGCATCTCGGGGACGTCGGCCGCGGGTGGTGCGGCCTGTGCCGCGGTCTGCGTGTCGTGTGTGGACATGGGTGATCCCCCGCCTTTCGGGGCGCCGCGGCATGAACCGGGTGCCGCTAGCGCCTGCCTATCTAAGTGATATCACTTTAGCGGTTCGCGGCAACCGTGAACAGGTTTCGCACGTCGGTTCTGGTGAGGCGGGCGGAGATTCGGGTGGGGAGGGTGCTGATTGTCACGCCCGTAAAGGCCGGATCGGCCGACGTTTGTCATAGCTTCCGGTGTTAGTTTGCGGAGTTGACCTGAGCGGCGAATCCGTGTGCTTCGGCAGCACACACGAACGAAGCGGAGCAGAGCGGACCCATGGGACGAGCGGAAGAACGACGCGCACGACAGCGCGGTGGGCACCGTGCGGCATCCGGGGGCCGTTCGTCGGGCGGAAACGGCCCGGGCCGGATACGCCGCCTCTTCACCTGGAAGAAGATCCTCGGCACGGCCTTCGGCCTCTGCCTGCTCGGCATGGGCGCCTTCGTCGTGCTGTACATGGTGATCGACATCCCCGAGGGGAACGCCGACGCCCAGCAGCAGAGCAACGTCTACAAGTACAGCGACGGCTCGGTCATGGCCCGCGACGGCGAGGTCAACCGTGAGGTCGTCGAGCTGGCGCAGGTCCCCAAGCCGGTCCAGCGGGCGTTCGTCGCCGCCGAGAACAAGACGTTCTACAAGGACGCCGGTGTCGACCTCAAGGGCACCGCGCGCGGTCTGCTCAACACCGTGTCCGGCAAGGGCGCGCAGGGCGGCTCGACGATCACCCAGCAGTACGTGAAGAACTACTACCTGACCCAGGAGCAGACGGTCTCGCGCAAGCTCAAGGAGGTCGTGATCTCCCTGAAGCTCGACCAGGAGAAGTCCAAGGACTACATCCTCGCCGGCTACATGAACACCAGCTACTACGGCCGTGGCGCCTACGGTGTCCAGGCCGCAGCCCAGGCCTACTACCAGGTCGACGCCGAGGACCTGACCGTCGAACAGGGCGCCTACCTCGCCGCGCTCCTCCAGGCACCGAGCCAGTACGACTGGGCGGTGGCCTCGGACGCCGGCAAGAAGCTCGTCAAGAACCGCTGGAACTACGTCCTGGACAACATGGTCGAGGAGAAGTGGCTGGACGCCGCCGAGCGGTCCGGCATGGAGTTCCCGGTGCCCGAGGAACCCAGGGGCAACCCCGGCCAGGCCGGTCAGGCCGGCTACCTGGTGAACGAGGCCAACGCCGCGCTCAAGCGCCGGCTGGTCGACGAGGGCACCGCCGCGGACGCCAAGGAGGCCGACGCCCTGGTCGACCTCGGCGGCTGGACCGTCACCCTCAACATCGACAAGAAGAAGCAGAAGTCGCTGGAGGAAGCGGTCAAGAGCCGGCTCACCAGCAAGCTGGACGCCGAGGAGCGCGAGGTCGACGCCGACGTCCAGGCCGGCGCCGTCTCCGTGGACCCGAAGACGGGCGCGGTCGTGGCGATGTACGGCGGCGTGGACTACCTCGAGCACTACACGAACAACGCGACCCGCCCCGACTACCAGCCCGCCTCCACCTTCAAGCCGGTGATCCTGGCCGCCGCCGTCGAGGAACAGGCCGAGACGCAGGACGGCCGGCCGATCGTGGCCGACACCGTCTACGACGGCACCAGCAAGCGCCCCGTCGAGGACAACGGCACGAAGGTCGGCTTCGCCCCGGAGAACGAGGACGACCGGGACTACGGCGACATCACCGTCCAGACGGCCATGAACAAGTCCGTCAACTCCGTCTTCGCGCAGATGGGCGTCGACGTCGGCATGGAGAAGGTGATGGAGACCGCGGGCAAGCTCGGCATGGACGTCGAGGACCTGGAGGCGGTGCCCGCCCAGACCCTGGGCTCCATGGGCGCGAGCCCGCTGGACATGGCCGCCGTCTACGCCACCCTCGACAACCACGGCAAGCGGACCACCCCGACGATCATCAAGTCGGCGGAGCACCTCAACCGCACCGTCACCGTCCCGGACGCCGTCGGCGAGCAGGTCATCAGCCGCGAGACCGCCGACACGGTGACCTCGGTCCTGACCGGCGTGGTCGACGACGGCACCGCGCAGGCCTCGGTCCGGGACAACCCCCTGCGCGACGGCCAGCAGGTCGCCGGCAAGACGGGCACCTCCGACGACAACAAGTCGGCCTGGTTCGCCGGCTACACCCCCGACCTGGTCACCACGGTCGGCCTGTTCGGCGAGGACGACAAGGCCCCGCACCCGCAGGTCGAGATGTACGGCGCGGGCGGCCGGCCCCGGGTCGACGGCGGCGGCTTCCCGGCGCGGATCTGGGCGGCGTACACCTTCGGCGTGGTGGAGGAGACCAGCAGGTTCGACCTGGAGACCGACCAGGGCGCCGCCGTCGCACCGCCCCCGTCGTCGTCGGCGCCCGCGTCGCCGTCCCAGTCGCCCACCGAGGAACCGACGACCGAGGAACCGACCACGCAGGCTCCGACCACCGAGGAGCCGACCGAGGAACCGACGACGGCCGAGCCCTCGACCGAAGAGCCGACGACCACACCGCCGTCGTCCCCGACGTCCACCCCGCCCACGATCGAGATCCCGCCCGACCCGGACGAGACGCCGGACGGCGGGGAGCAGCAGTAGGCGGGGAGGCGAACGAGGTGGGGGGGGGGCGGGGGGGGTGGGGGGGGCCCCCCCCCCGACCGGGGGGGGGGGGGAGGCGGGGAGGGCGACCCCCCCCCCCCCCCCGGCCGGACCCCCGAAAA